>CAZDAQ010000006.1:1506-40218 GCA_964503425.1 uncultured Opitutales bacterium | reverse complement strand
TGCGGCTGGCGAATGAATACCGCGTGCCGGTAACGCCGCGCGGGGCGGGCACTTCGACGACGGGCTCGGCGTGTCCGGTGGAGGGCGGATGGGTGCTGGATTTGTCGAAGTGGAAGAAGATCCGGGTGGATCCGCTGGCAGGAGTGGCGCATGTTGAGGCGGGGGTGGTGACGGCGGAGATTGACGCTGCGGCGGCGAAACACGGGCTGTTTTATCCGCCGGATCCGTCGTCGCTGCATTATTGCACGATTGGCGGAAACCTGGCGCTGAACGCGGGCGGGCTGCGCGGGGCGAAATACGGCGTGACGCGGGACTATGTGATGGCGCTGGAAGGGTTTTTGCCGACGGGGGAGTTTGTGCGCTGGGGCGCGCCACTGCGGAAATTTGCCTCGGGCTACAACATGCGGGATTTGTGGGTGGGGAGTGGCGGGACGCTCGGGGTGATAACGCGGGCGACGCTACGGCTAGTGGCGCGGCCGGCGGCACGGCACACGTTTCTGGCGGCGTTTGCGAACGAGGATGCGGCGTTGCGGACGGTACTGGCGATGATGCGGGCGCGGCTGACCCCGGCGATTTTGGAGTTCATGGACCGGCAGACGGTGGAGTGCACGGAGCGCAAGTCGGGAAAGCCGGTATTTGCCAAGGCGCCGCGGGCGGCGGTGCTGTTGATTGAGGTGGACGGCTCGGTCGCGGACGTGGCGGCGCAGCGCAAGGCAGTCCTGGCGAAACTGCGTGCAGGCGGAGCACTGGCGATGCGCGAGACCGACGATACGGCCAAGGCTGAGGAGCTTTGGCGAGTGCGGCGGACCTGTTCGCAGGCGATGTTCCAAATGGGCGATGCCAAGCTGAATGAGGACGTGGTGGTGCCGCCGCGCAGCTACCGGGCACTCCTGCGCTATGCGGCGCAACTAAAGCGGGAGACGGGGCTGGCGACGCCGACGTTCGGGCACGCGATGGACGGGAATTTCCATGTGCATTTGATGTATCACCGCGCCAGCCGGGGTGAATGCCGCAGGGCGGAGCGCGGCGTGGCGGCGCTGATGAAGAAAGTGGTGGCGCTGGGCGGGGCGGTGACGGGCGAGCACGGCATCGGGTTGGCAAAGTCGCCCTTTTTGCGGTGGCAGCACACGGCGGCGGAAATCCGGGCGATGCAGGCGGTGAAGCGGGCACTGGACCCGCGGGGAATTCTGAATCCGGGGCAGATTTTCACGCCGGTGTCGGTGTGGAAATACGTACCGGTGAAGGTGCGACTGCCGTGGGACAAGGATTGAAAGGGAAATAATTTGTTAGTTTCGGGCCGGGACCGGCGTCTATAGAGTAAACGACGCCATGGATGACCGAACCTTGCTGCAGGAATACGTTGGACGCCAATCCGAGCAGGCTTTCGCCGAGCTGGTGGGGCGGCATGTGGATTTGGTCTATGCAACGGCATTGCGGGTTATGGGCGAGCGGGCGCTCGCCGAGGACGTGGCCCAGACGGTGTTCGTCCGGCTGGCGCAGAAGGCGTGGACCATACGAGATGGCAATGCGTTGCCGGGATGGCTTTACCGGGCGGCTTACCACGCGGCGTGCACGGCGGTGCGCGGGGAACAGCGCCGGCGGCGGACGGAGGTCGAAGCGATGAATGCGGCGGAGCCAACGGGACCGGAATCGGCGGCGTGGGAGCAGCTTGCGCCGGTGCTGGACGAGGCGATGCGGCGGCTCAGTCGTGCGGAGCAGAATGCGATGGTGCAGCGGTTTTTTCGGGGGAAGTCCATGCGCGAAACGGGGCTGGCATTGGGCACGAGCGAAGCGGCGGCGCAAATGCGGGTCACGCGCGGGCTGGACAAGTTGCGCCGGCATTTTGCCCGGCGAGGAATCACCGTAGCCACGGGGTTGTTGGGGACAGCGATGGCCACGGGCGTGCGTGTGAGCGTGATGATCCCGGCGGGATTGACCGCAAGCGTGACGCAAGCGGCTCTGGCCAGGGCGGCCAACGCGGGAGCGGTCAATGCCGTGGCAAAATTCATTTATATGAGCACAAAAACCAAAATTCTCATCGCAGCCGCAGCGGTGGCGGCACTGGCCTTGATCCCTCTGGGGCGTCAGCGGGAGGAGATTATCCGATTGCAGGAGCAACTCGCGGCGACACAGGCGGGAGGAAGCGCCTCCGATGCGACGGGCCAGGGTGCGGGCATGGGTGGAGTGAGAGGCGGCAACAGCGTTGGGGCGTCAATGGGATCCCGCTCCGCTGGCGCGAACGCGACCGGCACGGACAAGAGTGGGGGACGGGTTTCGCTCGTGACGGCGAAGACATCCTTGGCAAAAATCCTGGCGATGCCGGGGGAGGTTGCACGGGTACGTGGCATGCTGGATTTGGCGGATCAAATCAATCCGGCAGACATACCTGCAATGTTGAATATGGTTGGCAAGATGCCCGACACGGATCTGAAAAATTACGCCGAGGCCATTTTTATGCAACGGTGGGCGGAGGCGGATCCGACGGCGGCGCTCGCGTGGGCCAATGGACTGCCTGATGCCAACAATCGCGAGACGCTGCTGATTCCGGTATTTGACACCATGATTGAAAAGGATCCCACGACGGCGATGAGCGCACTAGGGCAGATTGACATTCCATGGATGCGGAGCATGCTGCAAGAACACATTTTAAACGAGGTAGCGATGTCCGATCCGCAGGGCTCCTTTAATTATCTGCAAAGCCTGCCAGCCGACCAGCAATCGAGCGATCTCTACAGCGCGGTATTCACACCGTGGGCGATGAACAATCCGGCGGCGGCGGCAAGCGCGGCCGTTGGCGCGGCTCCGGGCAAGCTGCGCGACACGGCGATGGGGACGGTGGCGGCGGCGTGGGTGCAGCAGGACGCACCGGCGGCCGCGGCATGGGTCGAGCAACTTCCATCAGGGAGCGAGCAGGATACGGCGGCAGCATACCTCGCGGCGTCCTGGACGAAGTCAAACCCGGCGGCGGCATGGCAATGGATCAACACGCTGCCGCAAGGCGCGACACGGGATGGGGCGGTGGTGCAGTGGGTTGCGAATGAAGGAGCCAGCGACCCGGCGGCAGCCTTCACGGGTGCGGCTTCGGTCAGCGATGTGGCGACACAGCAGAAAGCGCTGGCAGCGGTCGCGCAAAGTTGGGCGCGAACCGACCCGGCGGCGGCGACGCAGGCGATTCAGAGTGCGAATTTGTCCGCGGAGCAAAGAGGCAGCCTGTTGCAGTTGGTGCAGAAATCGGCCAAGCCCTAAACAGTCGCTGGCGAGAGATTGTCAGAAGGCTCGCTTGAGGGTGAGAAAAGCCGTAGGAGTTGGATACCATGACGCTTGCCTTGCTGGCGCCGTTGTTCGCGCTATTTGAGATCGCCCAATTGTTTGTGGCGATGCGCTATATTGGCGTGGACCAAATCCGCAAGGGGCTGCATCCACTGGAGGAGCGGCCGCGCGGGCCGGCGCTCTTGAGCGCGGTTTGGGTGGGGTGGATTGTGGCGAGTTATCTCTACCAAATCGCTTTATTGTGCCAACCGCAACTGACGGGATTGCCGGCATTATTGATGATCGGGGTGACAGTGATGGGTTTCATCCTGCGGCGGTCGCTGGGGTTGAAGTGGGCGCTGGTGATTATGTCGGTGGAAGGGTCGGCGCGGGCGGGGTTTCTGGCCTATGTGTTTGTTTCGGTGGTAATTCACCCGCACTGGTATGGATGGCCGGGTGGCGGCCGACACTGGGGTTATTGAGCGAGCGGGCTACTTTGGCGGCGCGGCGGCGGAGTTGGTGGGATGACCCAGAGCGTTGAGCACGATGTCGGGGGTAAGGATTTTCGGGAGGACGACAGGATCCGATTGGTCAGGGAGGTAGAGCAAGTCGAGGGGGACCGCGGGCGGCCCGTAGCGGGTGAGCTCGGCGGTGATGGCGGGGTCGCGGTTGGTCCAGTCAGCTTTAAGGAGGGCGACGTGGTCGCGGGCGAGGGCATCGCGGACGGCTTGGGAGATGAAGACGACATGCTTGTTGACCTGGCAGGTGGCGCACCAGCGGGCGGTAAAGTCCACATAAATGGGGCGGCCAGCGCTTTGCAGTTCGGCGACTCGCTGGGCCGACCAGGGTTCCCAATTGAGTTCGGTGGAAGGCCAGTAGGCGAGTGCCACGCCCGAGGCAAGAATGAGCGCCGCGCCGAGCTGGCCGAAGCGGCGGCGGGCGGTGGTCGCGGACGGGACGGCATAGCGCCCGTAAAGCCACGCGGCGAGGGCGGCGAGCACGAGGGCGAAGAGAACATCGAGGAATTTATCTGCGGACAATTGGCCGGCGAGGACGTAGAGGAGGAATCCAACGGTGGCGTAGAGCGGGAAGGCCATGAGTTGCTTGAAAGTTTCCATCCATGCGCCGGGCCGGGGCAGGAAGCGCGCGAGGCCGGGGAAGAGCGCGAGCACGAGGTAAGGCGAGGCGAGGCCAAGGGCGATGCTGGTGAAGGTTAAAAAGGACGGAAGCGCGGGCAGCGCAAACGCGGTGCCCAGAGCAGGGGCGAGCAGCGGGGCGGTGCAAGGCGTGGCCACGACGACGGCGAGCGCACCTTGAAAAAACGAACCGGCGAGGCCGGAGCGCTCCGTCAGCGTGGAACCGACGCCGATGGCCGAGCCGCCGATTTCAAACACCCCGCTTAGGCTGAGCGCGAAGAGCAGGAAAAAGAGGGCGAGGCCAAGGACGAAACCCGGCTCCTGCAACTGGAATCCCCAGCCCAATTGGGCACCGCCGGCACGCAGCGAGAGCAGGAGGCCGACGAGCGCCCAAAAGCTCACGAGCACACCCGCAGTGAAGATGAGGCCATGCAGGGCGACCTGGCGGCGTTCTCCACCGGACTGCTTAACAAAGCCCAAAACCTTGAGCGCAAGCACGGGGAAAACACACGGCATGACATTGAGGATGAGGCCGCCCAAAAAGCCGAGGGCCAGCACGACGAGCAGGTTGCCGGGATCGGTGGTGGCGGCGGCGGCGGGAGTCGAGAGCAGGGGAGGGTTTATGGCGACGGCGGGAATGGTGGCATTCGTCGTCCAGGAGCCGCTGGTAACGAGGACGCCGGGAAGGGTTTTGGCGTCGGCGGGGGCGCTGTCGGCGCGGGTCATTTCGAGCTGCCAGCCGGTGCCGGCGCGACTCAGGATTTGCGGGGATGCGGGCTGGGTTTGGGAATCGAGGGAGAAGAAATAGACATTCTGGGGGTCGGGGGAGACGTTGGAACCGGGCACGGGCTGGAGCTGGAGAAGCAGTTTGTCGCCGTTGCGCGAAGCCGAGACGGTGAACATCGCGGGTGGTTGCGGGAGGCGGGTTAGGGTTTCGGCGATGACAGGCTGCCAGCGAGGGTCTGGTATGGGGGTGTCAGTCTCAACGGGAAGGGTTAGCGTGAGGTTGGCACCGCCGGGCAGACAGATGTCGGCGCATTCGAGCCAGTCCACACGCGCAGCAAGGGAGATGGTGGCACCGGGAGGGAGGTTGGAGGGAGGGGTGATTTGGACAGGCAGGACGACTTGACCCTCGTAGCCATAGTTGACGATGGACTTGTCCACGGGCAGGCGCTGGGGTGCAGGCCATTGGATGGGACCGGCATTCCAGCCCGCCGGGAGATTCCAGAGGATTTGCGTGGGCAGGCCGGAGTCGCCGGCATTGGCCCAATAGGTATGCCAGCCGGGGTCCATTTTTAGGCGGACAGCGACCCAGAAAGGCTGGCCGGACGCGACGCCGGTGGTTTCCGAGATCAATTCAGCAGCGACGTGCGAGGCGTGGCTTGGTGCGCCCGTTGGCGACAGCGTGCTATAAGCGTTGGCAACCGATGCGGCCAGGGCAACGGCTACCGCGGCGAAAAAGAAACACCAAAAGCGTGAGTGGGGCAAAGCCAGCATGGGGCGCACGCGCGAGGGCTAAAGGACGCGCAATTCCCGAATTCGTAGCAGGTCAGGACCGGAAGGCCAAGAACACATCACGTTTTGCCTTCTTCGCGCTACACCGCTATTTTACGCTGGTCTTCACGGCAGTGACGGTGAGTTTAACCGGAGTGCTGCTCATGTTGCTGGTTACACCGTTGAGGATGTTGGAGACGGTGACCTGATAGGTGCCGGCATTGGACACGGTGACTTTGGAAATAGTGAGCGTCGCGGAGGTGACGCCGGTTACATTAAGAGCCGTAATGGGCTGCCCGCTGACCTTCCACAAGAAGATGCTGGGAGTGGGAATGCCGGTGGCGGCGACCTTGAAGGTGACGGCAGCAGCCTGGCCGGCCTTGGCCGACACGGCCTTCGGCTGGGTGGTGATTTTGACCGGCGTAAGAATGGATAACGTAGCTTGGGTGCTGGTGGCAGTGCCTTTGGAGTTTTGCACGACCACGTCATACTTGCCGGCGCTCGTGATGGCTACTTTGGCGATGGAGTAGCTGGACTTGGTGGCGCCTTTGATGGCCGTGCCATTGTAGCGCCATTGGTAGCTGAGATTGCCGGCATTACTGGTGGCGGAGACGGTAAAGTTGGCGCTTTTGCCTAGGATGACCGTTTGGGTGACAGGAGACTTGGTTATGGAGACAGGGGGAGCGGCGGCGATGACATAGTCGGCCTCGACATTGTTGCCGCCGGAGACCGTGACATTTTCGGAGAAGTTGGCCAGACCGCCGCCGGAGAAGCTGACGGTATAGGTGCCATCGCCGGGGACAGGAACGGCGTAGCCACCAGATTTGGCGGTGATGGCGGAGAAGGTGGTGTTGGAGACAGTTACGGTGACGTTGCCCACGCCTTCACCAAAGTCGGCCGGGTTACTGATGTTGCCGGGAGTGTAAAAACCATTGCCATCATTATCCTTGTAAACAACGCCGGTGATGAAGGGGGTGTCGTTGTTCTGGACACCAATGTCATAGGTGGCGACGAGGGGGCCGGTTTGTTTGCCGTCGCCGAACTTGTCGGGACCGGGGATGATGCCGATGCCGATTTCGCGGTAGGCGTAGAAAGTGGGGGGATCGGTGCCATCATCGAGGTCATGATCGTTATATCGGTGGCCGGGAGGAACCTGCATGCCATTGACCGCGCCGAGACTGTCATTTCCCCAGTCAATTTCAAAACTGGCGTGGATCTGGTCGAGATCCAAGCCATAGGCAAAAATGTTTTCCGCGGCACGGTTCAATGGATAATTGACCCCATTGGTTGCACCAAGACGGGAACCGAAATCACCGTTGGGGAGAAAGGGAGAAGGAGGGTTGGAGGAATTGTCGTGAGTCTGGAGGTTGCTGTTTTTCATGTCCTGACTGTGGAGGAGGGAGGACTGCATGAGTTCAGCATTAAAGGCGAGCGGGGGCAGGGGGCTGGGCAGCGTGCCGAACTGGGTTTTCATCACCGAAAAATTGGTTTTAAAAAAGGTAGTGGCCCCGGTGATGTTGCCGTCGGTGGAGGCGGCGAGGCGATTGGCCTCGGCGGGAGCATTGGCGCGGGCTCGGTTGAGAATCTGAAGGAGGTATTGTTCCTGGCTGGTGGGCTGACCGATGGAATATACTGTGGTGGCCATTTCTGCGTGGAATTTCGGCCTGGCCGGGGCGGCGGGCTCGCCCTGGATCGTAACAGAGGGCGGAGCGGGGAAATACAAGTCATCCGCCTGGGCAAACAACGCGGACGCCGCCAGTAAGCCTGTGCAGGGGAGAACTAGGCGTAGGCATTGGCGCATCATCGGAAGTTTATAACAGGTAGAGACTGAAGAAGGCAAACTTCTTCCCTTAATCAGCAAAGATAATTCAAGGTGCGGCAGGCCAGATGAGGTGTTAGGTAATAGCCCTTAGTTTGCGACAAAACGAAGCAGGTGTTGCCAGATACCGAAAAATAAAGGAAAATAAAGCAAGTCGTCCGGCAGACCCCGAGAGGCGGGACTGGCCCCAAGCTTAACGCCGGGCTTGACGGGCGATGGAATAAACGCCTTTTTCAAGGCGGAAATATCCCCATACCCGGTCTTGGTAACAACCTAAACCCACCGGAATCCCCCAAATCAGCGAACCGTGTCCCTCCGCCGAAAAAACTCCGAGCTAACCCGTGCGCGCCTGTTGCGCGCCGCCGAACAATGTTTCGCCGACCATGGCTTTAACGGCGTGTCGCTGCGGCAGATTACGAAAAAGGCCGGGGTGAACCTGGCGGCGGTGAATTATCATTTTTCGTCGAAGCGGGAACTTTGGCTCGAGGTGATGCGGCGGCGGACAGAGTTGCTGAACACCGGGCGGCAGCAAATGCTGGCGGATGCGCGCACGGCCGTGCCGGCGGGCCAGCCGGTGCCGGTGGAGAAGCTATGCGAGGCGTTTTTGCTGCCCATTGCGCGGGTACTCGGCAAGCGAAGAGGGTCAAGCGCCGTGCTGGCGGGGATTATTTCGCGAGCATTCACGGATCCGAAGGAATTGCGGGAAGAGCATAGGCGGCGGTGTCTGGATAAGGTGATTGGGCAATTTCGCGCGATGCTCGCGGAAGCGCTGCCCGGTTTGACGGATGAGGAACTGGACTGGAAACTGTATTTTATGGTCAGCGCGTTGATGGGCGCGGTCGCGCGGCAAGGGCGACAGGCCGGGGTGAAGGGGCCGCTGGACACGACGGACCTCGAGGCGCTGATGCAGCGGCTGGCAAAGTTTGTGTGCGGCGGCTTGAAGGTCGGCTTGCCGACGCTGGTGGAACCGCCGGTCTAGCCGGACGGACAAGGGCGGCGAGACGGTTTAAGGCTCTTCAAAACGGCGGGCGAAGAGGGCTTCCATTTCCTTGAGCAGCTCCTCGGCGCGGCTGCCCTGGGCGCGGAAGCGCAGTTTCGAGCCGTTGCCAGCGGCAAGCATCATCAGCCCCATGATGCTTTTGCCGTTGACCGTTTCCTCGTCCTTTTCCACCCAGAGGTCGGTGTCGCTGTATTTATTCGACACACGGACCATCATGGCCGCGGGACGGGCGTGAATGCCCATCTTGTTTTGAACCGTCAAAACGCGGTGGATTTCACTGGCGGGCGAAGGGTCTTTCGAAGTGGGCATGATTGGGACGAAAGTGGCCGCAAGATTCGACTATCAGGCAAGCACCCGCCCAAAGGAAAACAATTAGAGGTCCTTGGGGAGTTCGTCAAGTCCAAGCCGCGACGGGACAGTAAGTTGTGGAAGCGGTGTCCGGGCACCGGGGCGTTACGACGCTCCGGCAGGGGTGGTGGCGGCTTAATTCAACTGAAGCAACTGGGCTTTGATAAGAGCAACAAGGGAGTCGTTGGCCGGTTCAGAAGCGCCATAGACACGCACGGATTTGCCGAGGTAGTTGTCGGCCGGGCCAGGCAGGATTATATTGCCTAGATCTACGAGAGCGAGGAGCTGGCCGTCGTTGCCGACGAGGATGTATTGAGCGTTGGCGGGACCGCGGGTAAGGGGGTTGGTGCGGAGCTTGAGGACACCGATGTAGTAGCGCGGCAGGCTGCCGGCGGAGGTTCCGGCGACGGGGGTGGCAACCGATTCCGGCTCTGGAGTTGGGGCCGCAACCGGGGTGGAGGCGGGAACGGAGACCGGGGGCGGAGTGCGAACCGGGTTGATTTGCTGGTAGTAGAGCACTTCGGGGCCGGGATAAGTGACTTCCAGCCAATCGCCGTGCGCGGCTTCCACGGAAGTTACGGGACTGTCGGTGGCGACGCCGATTATCGGACTGTCGCTTTTGGGAAGTTGATGGATGGGGGTGCCGGGGCGGATGGAGAGGTCCTTGCGGGAGGTGTTCGTGGGGGCGTAGCCGGTGACATTTTGGCTGAGAGTAACAGATACCCAGCCGGCAGCGGCCTTGGCAGGATCGGCGGCAGGTTTGGTGGCGGCAAAGGCGGCGTCGCCACCTTTCAGCTGAATGAGGGCCGGGGCGCCGGCATCGGGCACGGCATAGAGGTTGATGACCGGCGCAGCGGCGCTGGAAGCCGCTTGGGCGGCGGCAAAACAGGGGGCGAGCAGGCCGAGGAGCACGGCGAAAATGGCGGAAGCACGGAGGGACATGGCGGCGATGATATAAAAAATGATGCGATTGTTGATGAGAGGTGGCCGGGAAGACAGGCCCGTGAGGCGGGTCTGGTTCCGGCAGGGTCGCTACTTTAACGCGGGACCGGCCAACAACAAAGCTTTTTCCTTGGCGGTAATGGGCCGGATTTGGCCGGGTCCGAGGCGGCGCAGGACGAGATCGCCAATTTGGACGCGGCGCAGGCGTTTGACGTAGTAGCCATGGTACTCGAGCAGACGGCGAATTTCGCGTTTGTGACCCTGATCAAGATGGATTTCAAAGCGCCAAGGGGCGTTGGGGCCGGTGCGCGCGGGGATGACTTTGAGGGCGCGGAGGTGCTCGCCTTCGGACATGATGCCTTGGAGGAGCCGGGGGATGATGGCGGGGTCAAAGTCGCGGTGAACGGTGACTTGGTAGCGTTTTACCACGCCTTCCGAGGGGTGGGTAAGGCGCTGGGCGAGGGCGCCATCGTTGGTGAGAACGAGAAGGCCTTCGCTGTCCTTGTCGAGACGACCGGCGCAGTAGAGGCGGAGTTTTTGGTAGGGGCGCGGGAGGAGGGCGAAGACGGTGTCGGCGGCTGGGTGGGCGGGGTCGCGATTGGTGCAGACGTAGCCACGGGGTTTGTTCATGAGGAGGGTGACGCGGGGGGAATTGTCCGGCGGGATGGGCCGGCCGCGGACGGTGATGGCGTCCGTCTGGGGGTTGACGCGCTGGCCGAGGCGGGCGGTATGGCCGTTGACACGGACTTGGCCGTCGGCAATCCAGGCTTCGGCCGCGCGGCGGGAGGCGATACCGCGATCAGCGAGGTATTTTTGGAGGCGGGGCGCGGTGGACTCGGAGGGTTCCATGGGAATTGGCGTAGCGTTCAGAGTCATGCGGGAATGGCCTGCGAGCAAGGGAATTTGCGCATTTTAGCGGGGGTGGATTGGGTTGGCGGGAAAGAGGGACGGTGACTGGACTGGCCGGAACAGTCGGGGGGAGGGCGTGATAGGGCCATCTAACGGTTGAAGGATGTGTTGATTGAACGATGCAAAAAGGCGCGTTTGGGGATAGGATAGAAGGTTGGTAAAAGTAGCCTTGACCTTGACAGCCTGTTGGTTTGTCTTTGGAGAGGTTGCGATTAATTGCCCCGATAAATTCCCCATGTTCAAGTCCCGTCTTCCCCTGAGGTTGGCGCGCCTGATGGCGTTGGCCGTGTTAACTTTTGCTGGTGCTGTGCCGCTGGCGCGGGCCGCGAGCCTGTGTCCGGCCAATGTGACAGTGCTCAATCCCCTGGTTCCGCAGGCGAACATGAGCGGCTTGATCTATTTCAACAACTTGTATGTGGCCGTTACGACCAATGGGCTGGCGTTGTATAGCCCGGATGGAGTGACGTGGACGCAGGTGACGGTGCCGGGGAGCCCAACTTTAAATGCGCTGGCGGCCAGCCCGACGGAGATTATTGCGGTGGGCGGCGGCGCAACTTATGTGAGCCGGGATGGCAAGACGTGGCAGGCTGGCGTAACGGTGAGCAGTAATACTCTCAACGCGATCACGTGGACAGGCAGCGTGTGGGTGGTGGTGGGCAACGCCGGCGAGCTGGACGTGAGCTCGGATGGCACGACGTGGGTCAACCATCCTTCCGGCGCGGCGGACGTTAATCTCCAAGGGGTCGTTTACACCGGCTTTACTTTTGTGGCGGTGGGCACGAACGGCACGATTACGACCAGCAATGACGGGGTCAGCTGGATAACACACAGTTCCGCCACCAAGGCCAATTTGAACTGCGTGGCCTACGATCCCACGGCGGGGAACCAGGTGTTGGTGGCGGCGAGTGCCGGCACTGCACTCATCGAGAGCACTGACGATGGCTCGAACTGGAATACCGTGCCCGGCCTGCCGATTGGATCCAGCTGGCAGAGCGTGCGCTGGTTTCCCTTACCCAACCCGCAAACGGGATTATTTATCGCGGTGGGCAGCGGCGAGTCGGTGATTACATCCACGGACGGGATCCACTGGACGACGGGAGCGGTGACGACGGTTCCACTGGTTAACCTCAGGCCCTACACTTTCGGAGACGTGGCGGTAAACCCGGCGGGGACTCATTGCGTGATTGTGGGTTCGAACAGCCTGTTTTTCAACAGCAGCGATTTTGCGACGTGGGCGCAGGATCCCTATGAAGGGGTCTATGTTGGCGTGAATTGCGTAGGCAATGACGGGGTGCTGGGCGTGGTGGAGTTTGGCAACAATATAGTTATTCGAAGTACGGATGGCGGTGCGACTTTTGGGTTGGTTAACGGGTTGCCGTTGGTGGGCAACCTTGCGAAGAATCCGGACACTTTCAGTGGAACCTCCCTCACCTATAGCTCGGCGTATGGCGCCTACCTGGCGGTCGGCACGGACAATGCGGTTCTCCGCAGTACCGACGGCGGATTTACCTGGGTGTTGGCGCGTAATTTGGGGCAGAACGGCAACGCCTTACTCAATCAGATCAATTGGGTCGGCAACATGTTCGCGGCCGCAGGTAATCATCCGACCGGCGGTCAATCAGCACCGAGCAGCGTGGAGGTGAGCCTGGACGGCACTACCTGGGTGGGCACGGCGCAGGGCGCGTCTTCAGAAAACATGCAGGGGGTGATGGGCAATGGAAAAAACCGCCTGGTGGCGGTGGGGGATGCGGGGGAGGTCATGGTGAGCAGCGACATCAAAAATCAATTTGCCGCCGGCGGCGTGGCCCACTGGGTCGGCATGGAGCTGACGGGTTTGCCCAACATGAACAGCGTGGCCTTTGGAAACGGCCTATGGGTGATTGTCGGTGCGGGTGGTGCGGCGTTCACCAGTCCGGATGTGGTGAACCCCAACGGAACCATGAACTGGTCGCCCAACGGGATCGCCGGGGCGACCGAGGATCTTAATTCAGTGCGATTTATCAATGGAATATTTTATGCTTTCGGCTCGGCGGGGGATATTTTCATGAGTTTGGACACGGTTTCGTGGCTGCCCTGCGTGGGGCCGGACGCCAGCGGCTTGGTGGATGGCATTGGGACGCCAGTGGGCATGGTAATGCTGGCTGCAAGCAGCCAAACCTATGTGGGTACGCCTCCGACGAGCGTTCCGGGAATAATCATTACGAAGCAACCGAAGGACACGGCCGGGGTGTCCGGCAAAGCCTTCAGCCTTTCCGCCTTGGGCTCGAGTGGCGCCTATCCGGTATTTTA
This sequence comes from uncultured Opitutales bacterium, assembly GCA_964503425.1. Lineage (GTDB taxonomy): Bacteria > Verrucomicrobiota > Verrucomicrobiia > Opitutales > JABDGR01 > CAZDAQ01. The sequence continues at coordinate 27,032 of CAZDAQ010000006.1, read as the reverse complement.
TCAATGGCTGCATAATGGGGTGGACTTGGTTAATGGCGGCAACGTGCATAATTCCAATCAGGCGACTTTGACAATCAACCCGGCCAATGCCGCTTCGGCCGGCAATTACACTGTACAGGTTTCCAACGGTTTGCGCTCGGTGCTCAGCCAGGCGGCCAAGGTGACGATCAATTTCGCCCCGACCATCACGAAGCAGCCGGTCAGCCAGCATGTGCTGTCGGCCTCATCCATGATTTTGACGGTGGCGGCAACCGGTTCGCCGACGTTGCGCTACCAGTGGCTCTGGAAAGGCGCGCCACTGCAAAACAGCGCGGTAATTCAGGGCACCAATTCGAAGACGCTGCGGATATTGCTGACCCAGCCAAAGCGTTCCGGGGCTTACAGTTGCAGGGTGACCAATCCGTATGGCTCGGCCACAAGCAACATTGCGAACGTGAAGATGGGTTGACAGATACGGGTGGGCGACAGGTGGAATGCGGGTGTGCCTCGGACTGATTTTGAGGGTTGCCAAGCGGGGTGGAGGCGGCGATTTTTGCCGTTTTGCTTCAGCCATGTCCCATCCCCCAGCATCCGCGGCGCATGACAAGAACCACCCATTTCTGGCGCGGCTGGTGGAGCGGCGGCGGCTGTCCAAGCCGGGCAGCGAAAAGGACACCCAGCATTTTGTGGTAGATTTGTCCGGCAGCGGCTTGAGCTACAAATGTGGCGATTCGCTGGGAGTATATGCCGCGAACGACCCGGCGCAGGTGGATGCGGTGCTGCAAGGGCTGGGATGGCGCGGGGATGAGCCGGTGACGCCGCCGAAGACGACAGAGACCCTGGCCTTGCGCGAGGCGCTGCTGACCCGGTTTTCGCTGGCACAGCCGACGAAGAAGGCACTGCAGGCTTTCCACGACACGGCGGAGGACGCGCACCAGAAGTCCCACCTGCACAATTTGTTGCATAACACGGCCCCGGCGGAATTGCAGGAATATCTGGACCAGAGGGAGTTTATTGATTTGATCATGGAATACCCGAGCGCGCGGTTCGCGCCGCAGGTGTTTGTGGAGTTGCTGCGGAAGCTGCAGCCGCGGCTGTATTCGATTGCGTCGTCGCCGGTGGTGCATCCGCACCACATCCACCTGACGGTGGCGGTGGTGCGGTATGAAACAAACCAGCGGCAGCGGATCGGGGTGTGTTCGACGCACTTGAGCGACCGGGTGCCGCTGCACGAGCCGGTGCTGCCGGTGTTTGTATCGCACTCGCATTTTGGGCTGCCGGAGGACCATGGACGGGACATCATCATGGTCGGGCCGGGGACGGGGATTGCGCCGTTCCGGGCGTTTGCACAGGAGCGGGTGGCGCGGCAGGCGGCGGGGCGGATGTGGGTGTTTTTCGGGGAGCAGCGGCGGGCGTTCGATTACCTGTATGAGGAGGAATGGGAGGCCTGGCGAGCGGCGGGGCAACTGGCACGGCTGGATCTGGCGTTTTCACGCGACCAAGCACACAAGATTTACGTGCAGGACCGGATGTTGGAACAGGCCACCGAAGTGTGGGCGTGGTTGAAGAACGGAGCGGTATTCTATGTGTGCGGCGACGCGAAGCGGATGGCGAAGGACGTGGATTCAGCCCTGCATGAGATAATTGCCAATCAGGGTGGATTGGGCCCCGAGGGCGCCAATGAGTATGTGAAGCAGATGAAGAAAGAGAAGCGCTACCAGCGGGATGTATACTGATGAGGCGAAGATGGGAGATGGAAATGGCCGATAAAAAACGTGTCATTGGCGATTTTTCCAATTATTACCCTTACCCATGAGTCTTCTTACTTTTACGAATCGGACGGCCTTGATTACCGGGGCGGGGCGGGGCATCGGCAAGGCCGTGGCCGAGCAACTGGCGTCGCAGGGTGTGAAGGTGCTGTGCGTCTCCAAGAACGAGAGTTCCTGCGGGGCGGTGGCCGAGGCGATTCGCAGCGCGGGTGGACAGGCGCAGGCTTATGCGGTGGACGTGGCGGATGGCGACGCAGTGCGGGCAGTTTGCGAGAAAATCCTGGCCGAGCACGAGCGGGTGGACATTTTGGTGAACAACGCGGGCATTACCAAGGACACGCTATTGCTGCGGATGAGCGACGAGGACTGGCATAGCGTGCTGAATACGAATCTTTCGAGCTGTTTCTATTGGACGAAGGCGTTGTTGCGGCCCATGGCGCAAGCGCGGTGGGGGCGGATCATCAACATGTCGTCGGTGGTCGGGTTGATCGGCAACCCCGGGCAGGCGAATTACGCGGCGGCGAAGGCGGGTATGCTGGGCCTGACGAAGGCGCTGGCGCGGGAGCTGGCCGGGCGCAACATCACAGTGAATGCGGTGGCACCGGGCTTTATTGCCACGGACATGACGGCAAAGCTGGATGCCGCTCTGACAGAAGTGGTGCAGAAGATGATACCACTCAAGCGCTTTGGGGAGGCCAAGGAAGTGGCGGCAATGGTAGCCTACCTGGCCAGTGACCAGGCGGCCTACATAACAGGGCAAGTTTTTACGGTTGACGGCGGCATGGCGATGTGATGCCTGAAGAACGTTACATACAACTTTTTCTACCCAAGACTATGGCGGACAAAACCATCGACCAGCGAGTGAAGGAGATCATCGTCAACCAGCTCAATGTTAACGAAGAGCAGGTAACTCCGGAGGCTTCATTTCTTGACGATCTGGGGGCGGATTCCCTCGACCTCGTCGAGTTGATCATGGCCTTCGAGGAAGAGTTCAAGGACGAGATCAAGGGCGAGATCCCCGAGTCTGACGCCGAGAAGCTCACGACGGTCGGCCAGGTCATTGAGTATATCAAGCAGAAGTCGGGCAAATAAGCCATTGGCCAGCCCGGGTCCGCGAATTTCCCATTGTTTCGGATGGATTCCCTGCCGCTTCCCCCGCGCGTGGTGGTGACCGGCCTCGGGGTTGTCACCTCGATTGGCCACAACATCACGGATTTTTGGCAAAGCCTGCTGGCTGGCCGAAGCGGGATTGACCGCGTCACGCGGTTTGACCCGACGGACTACCCCTGCAAGGTGGGGGCGGAGGTGCGGGATTGGGACCCAACGCTGATCATGGATGCGAAGGAAGTGAAGCGCAATGACCGCTATACGCACTTTGCCATGGGGGCGTCGGTGCAGGCGATGGCGGATGCGGGGCTGGTGAAGGGTGGGGGCGGGGTGGACCCGGAGCGATTCGGGATCATCATTGGTTCGGGGATCGGCGGACTGGAGACGATCGGGAAGCAGGCCAAGGCGCTGTTCGACGGTGGCCCGCGGAAGGTGTCGCCGTTCATGATTCCCTCGCTGATATCGAATATGGCGGCGGGGGTGGTGGCAATTGCGGTGGGGGCGAAGGGGCCGAATTTTGGCATCGTGTCGGCATGCTCGACGGGGACGCACGCGCTGGGGATGGCTTACTGGCACCTGTTGCGCGGAGAGGCGGACGTGATGCTGGCGGGCGGCAGCGAGGCGGCGATTACGAACCTGGGTTTCGGCGGTTTTTGCGCGATGCGGGCGATGAGCACGAATTTCAACGACCAGCCGACGCGGTCAAGCCGGCCATTCGACAAGGGGCGGGATGGCTTTGTGATGGGCGAGGGGTCGGGGGTGTTGGTGCTGGAAACACTGGAGCATGCGCGAAAGCGCGGGGCGCGGATTTATTGCGAGCTGGCGGGGTATGCGTCCACCTGCGATGCCTACCACATCACCAGCCCGGATCCCGAGGGCAAGGGCCTGGCAAAGGCGCTGCAAAAGGCACTGAAGGACGCGCGACTGGAACCGTCGCAAATTGATTACATCAATGCGCACGGAACTTCGACGCCTTACAACGACAAGTTTGAGACGATGGCGGTGAAGAGCATTTTCGGGGAATATGCTCCGAAAATCCCGATGAGTTCGACGAAGTCCATGACGGGGCATTTGCTGGGAGCCGCTGGGGGTATCGAGGCGGCGGTGTGCGTCAAGGCGATTGAGTCGGGAGAAGTTCCGCCGACGATCAATTTGGAGGAGCCGGACCTGCCGGACTGCGATTTGGACTATGTACCGAACGTGAAGCGGTCAGTCAAAGTACGGGCGGCGTTGAGCAGCAACCTTGGTTTTGGCGGGCACAACGCGGTGGTAGTATTCAAGGCGTTGTGAGGGTCGCTTGCGGGGAAAACCCGGGTGAGTGAAAGGACTTAAGGGATGAGGCGGTAAATTGCGCCATTGGTTACGCCCATTTTGCAGATATATAAATTGCCCGCGGCATCGTAGCCGAAGCTGCTGATGCCATTGTAATCGGTAACGCCCGGCAGCGAACAGATTTGGGTGATGGTCGGATGGCCGGTGAGCCAGCCGGTCATGGCGAAAATGAGGCTGGAGGTGTTGTCGGCGAAGATATATTGCCCATCGTATTTGGGCATGACGGCACCGCGGTATACATAACCGCCGATGACGCAGGTGTTGCCAGTCAGGTGAGAGTAGGTGTAGATCGGGGCTTTTTCCATACCCAGGATCTTGGCGGGCTTGCCAAGGGGTCCGGTGATATTCCCTTCCATGTAACTCCAGCGGTAATTCCCGCCTTTGACAATGAGGTCCACGCTCTCAATCTTGTCCTGGCCGACGTCACCACAGAAGATGGTATTAGTCGTGGCATCGAACGTGACGCGGTGGGGGTTGCGCAAACCGATGGCATAAAACTCCTCGAGCGTGTTGGGCTGGCCAACCCACGGGTTGTCATTGGGGATCATGTAATTGGCCGTCACGCCGTTTGCAGGCTGACGGGGAATGGGGTGGCTGAGCGCGGGGTTTTGATTGACATCAATGCGAATGACACCGGAAAAGAGATTGGCGTCGACATGCTGGGCGTTGTGGAAGGCGTCGTTCCCGGAGCCTTCGTCGCCTAAGGAAAGGTAGAGAAAGCCATCGCTGCCAAAGAACATGCCGCCGCCGTTGTGCCAGAGATTATAGTCATTTTCGTCAATGAGAATTTGGGCCGAGGCGGGGTCGGCAGCGGATTTGCCGTCGGGAATGGTGTAACGGACCAGGCGGTCGCGGGTGGTCGTGCTGGGATTGGGTAATCCCGGGCCAGAGGTGGGATTGTCACTGTGGTTGAACCAGACATAAAAGTAACCGCGATTGGGGGAGTTGGGTTTGCCGAAGTCGGGATGGAAGGCGATACCGAGGAGACCGCAATCATTCCAACCCTGGCATTGGTTGCGGATGTCGAGAACGAGCGTTTTTTTGTCAACGGTGGAGCTATTGGTAAAAAATTCCACGGTGCCTTCACGGCCGATGACACAGAGTTTGTTGCTGCGCGGCACAGGGATGAGCATTAGGGGGTCTTGAAAGGACAATTTGGGGAAGGCCTTGACCAACTGCCACTTTTCCGGGGCGGGTTTCCTGACCACAATGGGAGCCGAACCGGCACCCGGCAGGGCGGTGGCAAAAGGCGCCAAGGCAAATCCCGCCAAGGCAACGAGGATGAAAAGGAGGCTTTGCCGGAGTTTTGGTTGATCGGGAAGGCCGGAAGCAGATGAGGAGGATCGTGAAGTCATGAGGATTATTAGGCGCACGGGATTTGAGCACGGCTAAGTTATGGTTTCCGTCGCTGAAGGCAATCCAAGAGACGGAAAACATGGCAACTTTACTACCAAACGTAGATAAGAACAGTAATAAAAACGGGTCCACGATTTCGCATTGCCCGCAGGCAAATAATGCTTAAAGAAGATAAGGCATTATCACTCCCCGCTCCTTGCTTGATCCCATGATGCCGGAAACGACCTCCGCCTCTTCAGCCGATTCGACATCTGCAGGAGTATTGCCGCCCAAGGCAACGCCGGCTGCGGCAACTGCGCCCGACGAGAAAAAGCCGGCAGCGGTGGGGACGAAGCGATTGGTAAACGCATTTTTCTATTCCATGGAGGGATTGGGCTCTACGTGGAAGCACGAGGAGGCGTTCCGACAGGAGATGCTGCTGGCGCTGGTGCTTATACCGGTGGCGATTATTCTCCCGGTGAGCTATTTGGGCAAGGCTCTGATGATCGGCAGCGTGCTGCTGGTATTGATTGTGGAATTGCTGAATTCCGGGTTGGAATGGTGCGTGGATCTGGCGGCACAAAAACAGCGGCATCCGTTTGCCAAACGGGCGAAGGATATGGGCAGCGCAGCGGTGTTTTTAAGCTTGGTTAATTGCCTGCTGATGTGGGCTTTAGTACTGGGGCAGGGCGTCATGGATGGACGGTTGCACTGGTGAGGTTTTGGGGGTTTGACAGGAGCAAGCTTTCATGGACCACAAGTGGTTGTGCCAAGGGTAGCGGCTTGTGCGGAATCGCGTTGCCAAGAGCAGGGACATTGCCTAGGAGTCATCGTTTTGGGACAAAGACGCCCCCCGTCTTTGCCTGCCTGCCTTTTTTCATGCAACTTTTCGACGAAATCATTGCCCGGCGATTTTTACAGCGTGCCGGTCGCATTCCGGTCAGGGTATTTGGCTGGCTCCTGGTGTTTATGGTGTTGGGCTCGCCAGCGTGGGGCCAGTTGCGGGCACCGGTGGTGGTGCCGCCCGCGGCACCGGTTGCGCCGGTGATTGCCGGTGGGGATACGGACTTGGTATTGCCCAGCCAAACGAAAGTCCTGTTCGATCTTTTTGGAATTCACCTGACTGGCGGAACGATTTTGTGGATTGGGATGGCGGTGTCCGTGTTGGGGGTGGTTTACGGGTTGGTGGAGTTGCGCTACCTGCGGCGATTGCCGGCGCATTCGAGCATGCTGTCCGTGTCGGCATTGATTTATCGCACGTGCAGGACGTATCTGTTGCAGCAGGCGAAAATGCTGGTGGTGCTGGAAATGCTGATTGGCGCGACCATGGTGCTTTATTTTTATTTTCTACAGCATATGGACGCGCTGCGGGTGGCGATTATTTTGGCGTGGTCCGTGGTGGGGGTGGCGGGTTCTTTTGGCGTGGCGTGGTTTGGCGTGGTGATCAATAACGTGGCCAACAGCCGGATGTCCTTCGCATCATTACGAGGCCACGCGCTCCCGTTGTCGGAAATTCCCATGCGTTCAGGAATGAGCATCGGGGTGCTGCTGATCAGCGTGGAGCTGGTGCTGATGCTCTCGATTTTGAAGTTCGTGGACCCGAAACTGGCGGGACTCTGCTTTGTGGGCTTTGCCATCGGGGAATCGCTCGGGGCGAGCGTGCTGCGGGTGTGCGGCGGGATATTTACCAAAATTGCGGACGTGGGCAGCGACATGATGAAGATTGTGTTCCGCATCAAGGAGGATGATGCGCGCAACCCGGGAGTGATTGCCGATTGCGCAGGGGACAATGCGGGCGACAGCGTGGGCCCGACGGCGGATGGCTTTGAGACTTACGGGGTCACCGGAGTGGCGCTAATCACCTTTATCTGTTTGGCCGTGCACATTCCGGCAAACCAATGGACTTTGCTGGTCTGGATTTTCTCGCTGTTCATCGCGATGGTGGTGGTTTCGATCGTGGCGTGGCGGGTGAATCAGACGTTGTCGCGGATGTTTCTGGAGGACAAGCCGGACTTCAATTTTGAGAGTCCGCTGACTTCGTTGGTATGGCTGACTTCGTTGATGTGCATTGTGGTGACGTTTGTGCTTAGCTATGTGATGCTGGCACCGATACCGGCATTTGCCGCAATATGGTGGCGGCTCGCGACGATTGTCAGTTGCGGTACTCTGGCGGCGGCGGTGATTCCAGAACTGACGCGGGTGTTTACCAGCATGCACAGCGCGCACTGCCGCGAGGTGGTGGCGGCAACGCGCGAGGGCGGTACCGGGCTGACGATTTTGTCCGGCCTAGTGGCGGGAAAGTTTTCGGGCTTCTGGACGGGGATGGTGCTGATGGCGTTGATGCTGGTAGGTTTTCTGACGTGCCGGGAGGGACTGGAGCGCATCATGGACTACCCGGCGGTTTTTGCCTTTGGTTTGATTGCCTTCGGGATGCTGGGGATGGGGCCGGTGACGATTGCGGTGGACAGCTACGGGCCCGTTACTGACAACGCGCAGTCGGTATTCGAGCTTTCGATGATCGAGCAACTGCCAAACATCGCGGGGGAAATCAAACGGGATTTCGGATTTGCTCCGAACTTTGTACAAGGGAAGCATTTTCTGGAGTCGAACGACGGCGCGGGCAACACCTTCAAGGCCACGGCAAAGCCGGTGCTCATTGGCACGGCGGTGGTGGGGGCAACGACGATGATTTTTTCGCTAATCATCATGTTGAAACAGCATGAGGGTTGGACGAATTTTGACGCGTTAAGCATCACTTCGCCGTGGGTGCTGATGGGGATGATGGCGGGCGGGGCCGTGGTGTATTGGTTCTGCGGAGCCTCGATGCAGGCGGTGACAACGGGCGCGCACCGGGCGGTGGCTTATATCAAGCGCACGATCAAGCTGGATGGTGTAACGAAGGCGACGGACGAGGACAGCAACGAGGTGGTGCGGATTTGCACAAAGTTTGCGCAATACGGGATGTTCAATATTTTTGCGGTGATCTTTTCGCTGGCACTGGGGTTTGCCTTTGTGAACCCGGTTTTCTTTGTGGCCTACCTGCTGGCGCTGGCGCTATTTGGACTGTTTGCCGCGGTATTCATGGCCAATGCCGGCGGCTGTTGGGATAATGCCAAGAAACTGGTCGAGGTGGAGTTGAAGGAGAAACACACGCCATTGCATGAGGCGACAGTGGTGGGGGACCTGGTGGGTGATCCGTTCAAGGACACCTCATCCGTGGCGCTGAACCCGATCATCAAGTTTACCACGCTGTTTGGAATCCTGGCGGTGAAGATCGCCGTGAACGAGCAGGATGTGGCGCCCTACCTGGCGGGTTTCTTCATCTTTATCGGGCTGGTCTTCGTCTGGCGGTCATTCTACGCGATGCGCATTGGCGAGGAGGAGTGAGCGGGGTGCGGGGGGCGGCTAGGACACCATGATTTTGCCCTCATAGACCCAGCGGTAGGTTTTGCCCTTGCGGCGGCTGTTATACGGGGTGCGCTGGAAGGTGATGAGGTGGCTGCTTTGCGTGCCTTTGAGCTCTACAATGTATTCCTCGCTCGGCCACAGTTCGGCGTCGGGCAGCTCATGCGCGGCGGCGCGGATTTGCGAGAGGTGCGGCAGGAACTTTTCGCTCATGGCAGTTGGCGGATTATTTTCAAAACCGCTGGTTTGGCAAGCCGAAGCCGAAGGGGAATTAAGTTTTGACACGCGGCCCGGATGCGCCTAGGTTTGACCCATGCCCCTGCGGGTTTACCTCGTCGAAGACGAGCCCATGGTCTTGGATTTTTGCTCGGAATACATCCGGCGTTACACCGATATGGAGATTGCCGGAGCAAGCGGCAACGGGCACGACGCTCTGAAGTCCATTTTGGAGACGAAGCCGGATATCGTGATAGTGGATATTCGCCTGCCGGAGGTCAACGGTCTGGAAATTTTGATATTGCTGAAGGAGAAGCTTCCCGCCTGCAAAGTTTTGATATTCACGGGGACGGTGAATGCGCAGACGGTGCGGGTGGCGTTGCAGGCACGGGTGGATGCGTTCGTGGAAAAGGGCGACGGGCTGGATGGACTGCGTTCCGGGTTGGACGCACTCAAGCTGGGGAAGCGGTATTTTAGCCCGCACATCAAGAAAATGATGGAGGCCTACGAAGTGGACATGGGATCAAGATATCCGTTCAGTCCTGTCTCAGGGAAATAAGCGAAACCGCTAGGGAATTCTATTTTGCCATCCGAAAGGCTGCACCAAAAACGCCCCTATTCGTTCGGGGCTGTCGGGGTATCGGTGGGTAAACCGTCGGCGCTGAGGTCGGTGCCGTTGCCATGGTTTTGGAGGATTTGGCGCTTTACGCTATCGGGCAGGTTGGACTGCTGGATCCAAGGCACGGCTTTGGCTGGATCCGTATTAAGCCATTGCTGGCCAAGGTCTTGAAGCTGGGAGTCGCGCACTTCCTTGTCTTGAATTTGCAGGGCCCAGTTCAATCCACTGGGGGGGTCGGAACTGATGACGCCGGTGCTGAATTCAAGTATGGCGTTGTCCTTGCCCTGGCCGGAGGGGAGGGTGCCGAGCCATTGGGAAGCGCCCACAGCGTCGGAATTAACCCAGGCGGACATGATAACGCGGTCGGCATCGGCTTGGGTTTCGGCATCCAGACTACCGGCGGCGGCGGCGGCTTTGGAGGGTTCCCACTGAGACCAGGAATCGAAGGCTTCAACCTGCGCCTGGCTGCGAAGGCTGGCATCTTGGATATTGCCGGCCCAAGCGAGTGACGAGGTCGGATCTTTTTCAGCCCAATGGTAGGCGAGGTCGGTGAAGGCAACGTTGCGGGTGTCGCCGGCAGGGAGTTTTTCAACGAAATTACGGGCAGACTGAACGTCCTGCTCGACCCAGTGGGAGAGGGCGGCCTGGAGGGCGTTGGAGTCGTTGGTTTTGGTAAAATACTCGAAGCCCCAGTTGGTGGCGTGCTCGGGGTCATTTTCAGCCCAGGCGTCGGCCAGGGTCTCGGCGGCGGAGGTGCGGGTGTCGGTGTTGGATACGTTGGTGACGAGCCATTGGGCGGCGGCGGGGCCGTCTTTGGCGCCCCAAGAACTCATGAGGGAGAAGACGACTTGCTGCTTGCTGTTGTCTTCAGCCATGCCGGCCACCCATTCGGCGGCGGCGGCGGGGTTGACATCAGCCCAGGCTGTGACACCGGCTTGGAGGGCTTCGAGGCGTTCCTGGCCCTCGAGTTTGTCCTCGGCCCAAGTCATGGCTTCCTTGGGGAAGGCCTTGACCCAGCCATCAAAGGCGGCGAGAACGGTTTCCAGGCGCCCCGGACCGGGCGGGAGGCTGCCAATGCTGGCCATCTGGCTCTGCATGTCGGCAATGCTGGTGGGCGGCTTGGGGGGGACGGGGATATGATCGCCGGGAATCAGTCCGTCATCCGGTGAGGTTGTTTTTGTGGAAACCGAGTGGGCTTGGGAGCCAAAAGGTATGGGATGGCGGTCAAGCCACCAAGTGGAACTGGCACCCAGCAGGAGACAGACCAGGATGACGGGGATGAGTTTGGCGTTCATGCTGGGCGCGGAAGGTGGCTTCAAACCGCTCATTCTAGGGAATGGCGAAGGCGTGGGCAACGGCAATCTCGCGCTCATGCAAAGGGTAAACCCCTAAGACACGGTTTTGGTGCGAAAAGTTTCCGATTATCGCGAGGAAATGCCGGGAGGGTTGCGGAAGTGGCAACGCGGCAAGCGGATTAGGGCGCATGATTGGCGGGATAATCGCGACTAATCTGTGGATAGGCCGGCGATTTTCTAAAAATAAATGTTGCGTTTCAGCGGGCCATGAGTATTGATTACAGGCGTAGGCTTAAATGTGCCTACATTTGGGGTATAAAACAGAAAATAAGTGGCCGGCAACCTTAGGGGTAGGGTTGCCGGCCTTTTTTTGCCCATTGCAAGAGGGAGGGTGCGCGGTGGACAGCTTAGGAATCCTCTTCCGGCCATATGTGGCGGTAAACGACGATTTTGCAGCCGGGTTTGCGCAGGTAAATTTGCTTCACGTCTTCGAGACGGGTGAGAATCCAGGGCATCATGACGTTTTCGCCATTCTTGGTGTAAACGAGGTTGTCGGCGACGAACACACAGGAGTGATAGGCGCTGCCTTGATCGTCCACAAAGAAAAGCACGTCGCCAAAGGTGTTGGCTTCGGGGACTGGCTCGTAATCTTCAAGTACCTGGCTCGAGGCGAGTTTTAGGTCGAGGTAGATGTTTTGACGGGTGTAGTTGAAGAAGTTGAGTGAGGTCCAGTGGCAGTTGGGGGTCTGGCCGATGCGTTCGATATCAGGGGTGATGTAGGAGTAAACGAGACGGCGGGGAAGGGGGGGGAAGAGGTGGGTGAGGTCGAGCTTTCCGCCACCGGGCATCTGTTCGGCGGCTTCGAGCATGGGCAGGGAGTCCTTGCGGTGGAAATTGGCGCTCCAGTAGCGTTTGAGTGCGGTCAGGTCGTCGGAGCCGTCCACTTTGAGGTAGGCGAGTACACAACGGACGCGGGTGAGGGCGCGGACCCAGCGGCGGGCATCATTGTCACTGGGGGCCCGGCCAATGACGGCGCGAAAATCGCTGAAGAGCACGGCGTCGCCGTCCTTGTAAACGAGCTTGCGGATGACGTCAGTGACATCGGGCGGGAAATTGCCGGTGCGGAGCCATTCCTCGAAGCTATCCGCGGGAATGCAGACGGGCGCGAAATGGAAGGGGTTGAGGGGGGATTTGGCCAATTCGTGATAGAGGGCCGCGCGCACGGCGGGCTTGATCGCCTCGAGTTCAGCGACTGTGGGGTAAACGGTGAAGACGCCTTCGGCGTCCCGGCGGGCGTTGGGGTCGGCCATGAGGCGCTGGATGGTGGGGGCATCGAGGCCGACTTGGGCAAGCAGGCCGCGCACGGAATCAGCCGTGCCGCCGGGGAAGCACCAACTTGGCTGCGCGTTGGGCATCGGAAACTCGTCAATCAAGGATAACGGCGCGGAGAGATAGAGCGTCTGGTATTCGATGCGACCCCAGGGGCCGGTTTTGCACTGGTAGGTGACGGCGTCGTCCCCGAGGGCGGAAAGCGACAGGAGGCAACCGAGAAGAAGCGTGAGGTGGAAGCGAGACATGGGGAAACGAGTCAGGTGCACGAGGCGCGGTGCAAGCAGGGTATAACGCCCCGAAGCATATAGTTGTTGCAGGGTGGTTTGAAAAGCCCAAAAAGCCCAAAAAATTAAACATGCGTTTGAATGACGACGGGAAGCCGGGAGGGACGGGCGGCGGCGCGGCGTTTTTTACTCCTCGCCGGCGTGCGTGTGTGCCGGCTGCAAACAGAAGTAGTCCAGATATCCAGCTTTAAGGAAGCGAATGCCTTTCTGGCGAACCCGGAGGTCGGCTACGGCTGGGAGCAGTCAGCGAGCGGATGTGCCAGCATGTCCGCGAGGACTTTGGCTAGGAGCGCTCGGGCTGGGGCTGGCCGGTGGCACGGAGGCGTTCGAGGGCGGACTCGATTTCCTGAAAGGAGGCGTCGCCGCGCAGGCTGGCGAGGTCGGGGTCCTCGCGGAGCCAGTCGAGGTCGCGGTAGCCCATTTCGACGGCGCGGCGGAGGGCGCGGACGGCGTCGGCCTTGCGGTGCTTGAGGGCGAGGGAGCAGGCGAGGTTGTAGTGGGCGATGGGGTTTTGCGGGGCAAGGCGGACAAGTTTGCGGTCCATGCGCAGGCCTTCGTCCACGCGGCCCTGCTTGGTGTAGAGACCGCCGAGCAGTTCGACGACATCGGCGTAGGATGGATTTTTGCGCAAAACCTCCTCGAAGAAGCGGATTTCAAAATCCGGGTCGTGATGGTGGGACATGGTGGTGCGGGCTAACCGGCGGCGGCGTTGGGGCAGCGGCCGCCGCGGCCAAGGACGCGGCAGCGAGCGGTGACTTGGAGGCGCTGGGATTCGGGTTCCATGTCGCGTTTATCGCAGACGGTTTTGCCATACCATTCCATGAACGGGGCATCCACTTCAAAAATTTTTTCGCAATCGAGGCAAATGAGCTGGGCCTGGAAGGTGCGCGCGCGCGCGTTGGCCATGTAGTATTTGAAGTCGCGGCCAACGTCTACTTCACGGATGAGCCCGCTTTCCGTGAGGATGGGGAGGGTGCGGTAAACAGTGGCGCGGGAAACGGAATCGTCGAGGGCCCTGGCGCGGTCGAGCAGTTCCTCCGCGGTGAAGTGGTCGGGTTGGTTGAAGGAGGCGTCAAATATGGCCAGCCGCTGGCCGGTGACGCGAAGGCCCTTGCTGGCGAGGAAGGCCGTGAAGGTTTCGCGCGGGTTTTCGATGGCGATGGACGGCTCCGGCGGGGCGGGGCGGGATGGAGTCGCGGAACGGGCGGAGGCGCTGCTGGTGCTGGTCACGGTGGCGGGCATCGCGGGAAATCTTATTGAGACAAAATTGACACTGAAGGATGGGCGGGTCAACGTTGAACCTTGGAAGCGCTATGTCCGCGCGTCCGCAACTGCGAGTGAGTGCGTCCCGACGGCAACCCGAACCCGAGGCCGATTTGTTTTTGGAACTGGCCGAATCCAGTCCCAGGCAACGCGGGGCGGCGGCATCGAATGAAGCGGATGGGACGCTGGTGGAGGTGATGCCGTTGTCGGGAATGGAGCGCGCGCTGACCTACCGTTTGCCGCCGCGTTTGCATGGGTTGGTGCAGCCTGGCTGCCTGGTGCGGGTGCCGCTGCGCGGCGGGGCGAAGCTGGGCGTGGTGGAGCGGCTGGGTTCGACGGAGGATGTGCCGGTGGCGAAGATTAAGTTTGTCCATGAGCTGCTGTTTCCCGAGCCGATATTGACGCCAGATTTGCTGGCACTGGCGCGGTGGCTGGGGGCATATTACCTGGCGTCGCCAGAGGCGGTGTTCGAGACGATGATTCCCGCCCCGGCGCGCGCGGGGATGCCGGCGCGGATGGAGCGGTGGGTGCGCGCTGGCCGATTAAAGCTGACGGCGGACGAGGAGGCGGCACTGGCGAAGCGCGCGCCAAAGCAGGCGGCGGCGTATCGGTTCTTGCGGGCGCAGGCGGAGCCGGTGGCGCGGGGTTTATTGCTGGCGCGGCTGAAGCTATCCGCAGCAACCCTTGATGCGCTGATGGAAAAGGGGCTGGTCGAGGAGGCGCGGCGGGAGAATCCGCGCACGGCCTACGCTGACGATTTTGCCGACTCGGAAACGGAAGCGGCGGCAGCGATAGGGGCCTTCGAGTTGAACGAGCACCAGCGCGCGGCGATTGCAGACATCAGCGCGAGCCTGGGGGCGGGAAAATTTCAGACACATTTGTTGCACGGAGTGACGGGGTCGGGGAAAACGGAGGTTTATTTGCATTCGATCCAGGCCGCACTGGCGGCGGGTGGCGGAGTCATATACCTCGTGCCGGAAGTGGCGCTGACGCCGCAGACGGTCGGGCGGCTGCGTTCTCGGCTGGCGGCGTCGGGGACGGAGATTGTGGTGTGGCACAGCCATTTGTCGGCGGGAGAGCGGCTGGATGCGTGGATGGCGGTGGCGCGTGGAACGGCGCGGGTGGTGGTCGGCGCGCGGTCAGCGGTGTTCGCACCGGTGGCGAATTTGCGGTTGGTGGTGGTGGACGAGGAGCACGAGCCGGCCTACAAACAGGAGGACGCACCGCGCTATCACGGGCGCGACGTGGCCGTTTACAGGGCGAAGCTGGCGGGTGCAACCTGCGTGCTGGGCTCGGCGACGCCCGCGCTGGAATCGCTTCTCAATGCCCGATTGGGCCGCTACAAGTTGAACCGGCTTCCGGAGCGGGTGGATGGCCGCGGGCTGCCCGTGATGCGGCTGGTGGACTTGCGGCGCGAAACGCTGAAGGCCAACGGACCAGTGCTGCTTTCGCGCGAGCTAGGCGAGGCGCTACGCGACCGGTTCGATAAACGGGAGCAAAGCATATTGTTCCTGAATCGGCGAGGTTACGCGACGAGCATGCAGTGCCCGGCGTGCGGGTTCGCCGGGAAATGCGTGCATTGCAGCGTGACACTTACCTACCACCGCGCCGACGAGAAACTGCGGTGCCATTTGTGCGGACACGAGGAGCCCGCGCCACACCGCTGCCCGCAGTGCCGCTCGGATAAAATCCGGTGGCGCGGCTTCGGCACGCAGCGGGTGGAGGAGCAGGCGCAGCGTCTGCTGCCCCGTGCGCGCATCGTGCGCCTGGATGCCGACGCGATGGCCCGGCGGCACCTTTACCGGCAAATCCTGGCGGATTTCCG
The DNA here is from genome assembly GCA_964503425.1 of uncultured Opitutales bacterium. GTDB lineage: Bacteria > Verrucomicrobiota > Verrucomicrobiia > Opitutales > JABDGR01 > CAZDAQ01. The sequence goes on along the minus strand of CAZDAQ010000006.1, from coordinate 11,271 downwards.
GCGGGGAAAAATTGACGTGCTGGTGGGCACGCAGATGATTGCGAAAGGGCTGGATTTCCCAAACGTAACGCTGGTGGGGCTGGTGGATGCGGACCTGTCGCTGCACCAGGCGGATTTTCGCGCGCAGGAGCGGACGTTTCAACTGCTGGTGCAGGTGGCGGGGCGCGCGGGCCGGGGCGACCGGGCGGGGGAGGTGATCGTGCAGACATTCACACCCCATGCGCCGCCGATCCAGTTTGCGCGGAGGTCGGACTTTGACGGATTTCTCGACGAGGAATTGGCTTTGCGAAAGGAATACCATTACCCGCCGTCGCGGCGGCTGATCCGGCATTTGTTTCGCGGGCGCAATGCGGAGAAGGTGGCGTTTTACGCCGAACAATGGGCGAAGCGGGCGGAGGCGGCCTTGAAAGGCGTGGCGGAAATTCGCGGGCCCGCACCGGCGCCGATAGAGAAGGCGAAAGACTTTTACCGCTTTCAAGTATGGTATTTTGTAGCCGGGGTCACGCAGGTGGCGCCGATCTTAAAGCAGGTGCGGGCGGAATTTCCATTGGATCCAGAGGTCATTGAAATCCTGGACGTGGATCCGGTGGATTTGAGCTGAAAGTTTTTGCCAGCGGCAGGGTTAGGCTAAATTCCGTCGCCCAAGTTGACGAAGGCTTCGAGGTCGTCGAGCTGGTGATCCATCGCGCGAGCGGGTTCGGCGTGGGCGGCACGGCCAACAATGCGCGCGGGGACGCCGGCGACGGTGGCATGCGGGGGCACGGGATGGAGCACAACGGAGTTGGCACCGATTTTCGCGCCCGCGCCGATTTCGATGTTGCCCAGGATTTTCGCCCCCGCGCCAATGAGCACGCCGGAGCGGATCTTGGGATGGCGGTCGCCCTGCTCCTTGCCGGTGCCGCCAAGGGTGACGGCGTGGAGGATGGAGACGTTGTCCTCGATGACGGAGGTTTCGCCAACGACGAAGCCGGTGGCGTGGTCGAGGAGAATGCCGCAGCCGATGCGCGCGGCGGGATGGATGTCCACCGCGAGGACTTCGGAGCTGAGGCTTTGGAGGTAGAGGGCCAGCTCGGTGCGGCCGGTATGCCAAAGGTGGTGGGCGAACCGGTGGCAGGTGAGCGCGTGAAAGCCTTTGAAATAAAGGACGGGGGTGAGGAGGTTGCGGCAGGCGGGGTCGCGTTCCTTGACGGCGAGGATGTCGGCGCGGACCTGGCGGCTGATGGCGGGGTTGGCGCGAAAGGCTTCGACAAAAAGATCGTTGAGCTGCGTGACGAGCAGGGCATGGTGCGCGAGTTTGCGGGCAAGGCGGGCGCTAAGGGCTTCCTCGAGGGAGGCGCGTCCCAGAATAATGTCCTGGAGCAGCGGCGCCAAAACCGGTTCGTGCGTGGCCGCATCGGCGGCGTAGGCACGAATTTGTTCCCAAAGAGCGTCAGGCACAGGCATGGTAAAACGAAAAGTGTGACAGGAGGAAAGGGAAGTTGCCAGTTTTGAGTTTGGCCGGGCGGGGTACCGGCAGATGGCGCGTTTTCCGCGATGGACAGGTTATTTTTAACTACGGCTTTACGGAAAATATGGCGGGATTTTTTTGACAAGGGCGCCTAGTGCGATTAATGATACCCAATCCCGGTTTTTGGAGAATAGCAGTTCCGGAGTTCCGGCAACCCCAAACCAAACTCCCCAGCCCCATGAATGGCCTGTTTCGTTCCCCACTTATTGCGGCGGGTTTGCTCGCGCTGTCTGCCGCAACCGCAGTGGCGCAAGTCAAAACCGGCAGCCCGGCGCCGGATTTCACCTTGCAGGGCAGCGATGGGCGTACCTACAAGCTTTCGGATTACAAGGGGCAAGTGGTAGCGCTGGAGTGGCTTAACCACTTGTGCCCGATTGATGCGCAGCAATATGCCGGAGGCAACATGCAGGCGGTGCAGAAGGAGGCGAAGAACAAGGACGTGGTCTGGTTCTCGATCATTTCGTCCGCGCCGGGACATGAGGGGTATGGCACGCCCGCCGAAGTAACGGACGACGGCATCAAATTCAAAGCGGTGCCGGCGGCGATCCTGCTTGATCCGACAGGCAAGGTCGGCCACCTGTATGATGCGAAGACGACGCCGCACATGTTTTTGATCAACAAGGACGGGGTGGTGGTCTATCAAGGGGCGATGGACAGCATTACGCCGCGGACGCCGGACGACGTGAAGAAGGCGGACCCGTGGTTTAAGAATGCGATGGAAGCGGTGGTGGCCGGCAAGCCGGTGGCGAACGGCACGACCAAGCCCTACGGGTGCTCGATAAAATACTAGGGCAGGCAAGGTTCGCTTACTTGTGCTATATTGCAGCACCATGAAAACTCCCGGACGCAAACCCTTGAAGAAGGCAGAAATTGACAAAGCGCTGGAGGAATTGCCGGGCTGGGCATTCCGGCGCGACCGGCTGGTGAAGAAGTTTACCTTCAAGTCATTTCGCGACGCGATGGCGTTCATGGTGCGACTGGGTTTCGAGGCGGAGCAATTGAATCACCATCCGGAGTTGAAGAATGTCTATAACCGGGTGGAACTGGCGCTGAACACGCATGATGCGGGTGGAAAAGTGACGGGGATGGACGTCGAGCTGGCGAAGCGGGTGGAGAAGGCGCGGGCGGCGCTGGTTTAGGCGGGGGCCGGAGGCGCGGTGGTTGCAGTAGGTGTCGCTGATTTTTTCGGTAGCAGCTTTAGGTCGTTGAGCCAGTCTTGCAGGCGGGCGTTCCAAGTGCCGACGGGGTGGTCGGTCGGTTCGAGCGCGAAACCGTGAACACCGCTGGCGTAAACGTGCATCTCGGCGGGAATGTTGGCGTCCTTGTAGGCGAGGAAGATTTTGGCGACATTGAGCGCGGGGCCGGTGTCGTCGTAGGCGGCGGTGAGGAAGAGCGGGGGGGCATCCTTCGGCACCGTGTAGGGCGCGGCCATTGTCCCCGGATAGACGAGCACTTCGAAATCGGGACGGGAACTGGTTTTCTCGACCGGGTCGGCGGCGTCGGTGTGGCCGGCGTCGTAACGGAAACCGGCATAGGCGGCGACCGCGCCGCCTGCGGAGAAGCCGACGAGGCCAATGCGCTTTGGATCCACGCCCCAGTCGGCGGCGCGGCTGCGGACGAGGCGCAGGGCACGCGTCACGTCGCCAATGGCGGTGTCCATAGTGTATTGCGGAAAGCCGGGAGTTTTCGGCAGGCGGTATTTGACGACAAAGGCCGCGACGCCGATGGTGTTAAACCATTTGGCAATGTCGCGGCCTTCGTGGTCAATGGTGAGGGTGTTGAAGCCGCCGCCGGGGCAGATGAGGACGGCGGCACCGGTGGCTTGCTCCTTGGGCGGGAGAAAAACGAAAACGGAGGGGTAGTGGACGGGCGAGAGATGGCCGTGGGGGCTGCGGGCGGTGGGTGGCGAGTAATGTTCGGCGGCGGTGATGTTTTCCGAGCCCGGTGCGCCGTTGGGCCAGAGCGGGACTTCGACAGTGTCGGGCCACGGAGGCGCGGCGAAGGCACGGGCCGCAGCGAGGGCGAGCAGGGTGGGGAGTGCGAAGCGGAGGAGGAGGCGGAAGGCGGGGGATTTCACGGGGTGGTTGGGGTATAAACTACGCGTATGGGCGGCTACAGTGTCTTAGCGGGCGGCGTGGGGAGTGTGATAGGGTAGTTGCGAGAAAGGAAATCGGACTCCGGATAATTTTCATGACACTTCATGCATGATTCGATCTTCCCGCGCGTGGTGACCGCGGTGCCTGCGCCATTCAGGGTGAAAAACTCCCAGTCGCCGCATTTGGGGTTAAACCCTTTTTCCTGCTTGATCATGCCGGTATACAGTTCCGGAATTTTGGCATCGGGCGTGGAAAACTTTTGCTTGAGGATAAGGGTGCCAACCGGAAAGACGGGCTTGGACGCGGACATTAAGGCCGCGGCGGCGGGCGTGACATAAACTTGAAAAACCGCCGCGGGTTGGTTGGGCAGAAGCTGAGCATGATCAGGCATTCTCGATGCCGCGCAGAGCACTGCAACTTGCGGCTGCATCGGGATCGGCTTCTCAGTGACGCGCGTTAAGTTACCGAGATTAGCCAGTTGCAGCAAAGGAATGCGGTTGCCGGGGGGTGGATCGGCGAAGACCACGACGAGCGTCACGGCGAGAACGGTGGTAAATGAGAGAGCGAGGCGGGTTGCTTTCATGGGGAGGAGATGAAGGCGACTAGTGGGAGGCGGATTTTTTGAAAAACGAATAAAGAGGGAGGGGGCAGGTTGGGGAAGAGGCGAAAGGCAAAAACTTAAAATAGCCTAAAGGTTGTAGGTGACGGTGCGGCCGTCAGGGGTGCTGATGGTTATTTGGGTGGTGGATTGGTTGATGGTCATGTCCTGGTAGTTCTCGCCGGCGACGGGGGTGATGGAGCGGATGTAGCTGTCGGTGCTGGTGCCGACGACGTCGTTGTAGCTAGCCTGGGTGACGCCTTTATCGAGCATGTATTGCTGGCTGGCGGCGGCTAGCTGGCGGAGATTGTTGGTCATGGCTTTGGCCTGGGCTGCTTCGGCCAGGTCTTGCTCTTCGCGTGCCTTCACGGTATCCATGGCCGCCTGTTTCTCGGCGGCAATTGCCAGGGCCGAGGAGTTTGGCGCCGGGGACGCAGTGTCCGCCGGGGTGGGAGTTGGAGGCGGGGTGGTGTGGAGGGATTCCAGTGTTCCGGGCATGGGCGGGGGCAGTGGAGGTTCGGGCGGATGGGGGGCCGAGGGCGGGGGATGGTAGGTAAAAGTGGAAGGCGGGGTCACGGGAGCGGGCGGGCTGTCCCAAAAACCGATGATCCAACTGCCAACGGCGAGGGCGGTCAGCAGGGCGACCGCCACGGAGATGGCCGGGCCTGAGAGTTTCATGGGAGTGATGATGGGTTGATTGTTAATCCGGGCGAGCGGAATTCACCAAGGGGAATCACGTGCACGGATGTTTAGGAAAATTGCAAAAATGAGCACTTAAACAGGATATTATACCTTAATTTGGTTGGATTAGGTCGGACTAGATTGGATTAGGTGCGACGCGAGGCGACTTGGGTGGATGATTGAGATTAAGTATCAATAGATACGAGGAGAAATGGCGGGTGATAAATGGAAGAGAATAGATGCTTGGGAGAGGGCTGGCGTTCATTCTTTCGGAAGAGCGAGGTGGCGGGTTGCGCCCAGGACTATAACAGGTTTTGGGCGCGAGTGGTATCACTCCGTTGGGAAGGATTTGTAAGTTATTGCCTGAATGCTGTTTATATGCAGAAAAGGTAAATCATAACAAAAATGACCGTCAATCCGAGCGCAATGAACATCCACTGCGCCATGAGCAGGTCGCGTCTGGCCTGACCGGGATCGGGCGGAAGCACATGAAATGGAGAGATCGAAGCATTCGAAAACCGCGCGGTGACATCAAGGCCGCCGCGAAGGTTGATAATTAAAAATAGAGGCATGGCCACCAGACCGATGGGACTCCATATTCCGAAAAGCAACGTAAAGAGAATATGACGCCACCCTGCGAGAACCCGGCTGTTGTCGAAAGGCACGTGTTCGATCCGGTCTTGCGTTACAGTGACCACCAAGGCGGACCAAGCGCGGCGATACAGCACCAATCGTCCGCCATACCGTTTCTGGGCAGCGATGCGTTCCGCCAGATGCGGAATCGGTTTGGCGTCGTGAATATGGAAGTGAATCATCGGCCTGGGTAAACGTTAGCCTCGAGCCGGAGCCAGCCAAGGCCGATCCGCACCAAATGAAGGCAGCGTCACCGGGCCGTTAAGCGGGGACGAAACATAACCGGACGCGAGTTGCCTAGTGGCCGCCGGCGAGGCTTTTGCTCATGTTGAGCACGGCGCTGACGATGCCGAGGGCGAGGATGGCGACGAGGATGAAGGCGCAGCCGAGGGCGCCGGTGGTGATGAGGACGGTGAGGACGCGGAATTGCTCGGAGAGCTCGCGGCTGTGGTTGCGGTAGATTTCGCGGAAGCTTTTGGCGATGTTGCCGGTGTTTTCGCCGACGGAGAGGAGGTCGAGGTCGAGGTCGGGGAGGACGTGGTAGTGTTTGAAGGCGTTGGAGAAGGAGGCGCCGTCGTTGATGAGCATGCGGGCGGCGGAGAAGCGGTTTTGGACGACGGTGTTCTGGATGGAGCGCTCGGTCATGCGGAGGGCTTCGGTGGTGTTGACGCCGCTTTCGAGGAGGGTGGCGCAGAGGTTGGAGACGCGGCAGATGTCGGTGTTGATGAAGATATACTTGAGAAGGGGAAGGCGGAGGGCCCAGACGTCGGTGGCGGCGCGGCCCTTGGGGGTGGTGCGCCACTGGATGATGGAGACGACGGCGATGAAGGCGAGGACGAGGAGCCAGGGGCCGTAGGAGACGGCGCTTTGCGACATGCCGATGAGGATGGTGGTGGCGAGGGACATGTGGCCGCCCATGTCGTCCATCATTTTGCGGATGTTGGGGAGGAGGACGTAGAGGAAGAGGAGGACGACGCCGAAGGCGAGGCAGCAGATGAAGATGGGGTAGGAGAGGCCGCTCAGGATTTTCTTCCGCAGCTCGGCGCGCTCCTCGAGGTGGGAGATGAGGTTTTCGAGGACGGGGACGAGGTTGCCGGTGGATTCACCCGCTTCGACGAGGTGAACCATGGAGGTGTCAAAGGTTTTGGGATACATCCGCAGGGCGTTGGCGAGGGTGCGGCCTTCGCTGAGGTCGCGCCACAGGCGGGCGGCGAGGGAGGCCTGGCGGGGTTCAGAAACGCGAATGCTGAGGAGGCGAATGGCGTCGCCCAGGGGCATGCCGCCGGAGTGGAGCTGGTAAAGTTTCTTAAGGAAGCCGAGGGCGACCTTGTCGCCTTTAAATTCACTGGGTTCGAGAATCTTGAGGGGGCCGGTGGGTTTGGCGGCGGCGGTGGCCGCGGCATCGGAGACGACGGCGTTGCGGGCGACGGAAGTGGGGGCGCCACCTTTGGCGGTGATTTCGACGGGGCGCAGCTTGCTGGAGCGGAGCCGCTGCAGGACGACGCGGCGGTCGGGGGCGTCCATGACGCCGGTCTGGGTCTCGCCCTTGTCGGAGACGGCGCGGTAGGTAAAGGTCGGCATGAGCGAAGGCTAGGGCGAAAAGGGTGGCGGGGAAACGATAAGAAGGACGGAGGGGGGAGTGGCCAGCGGCGCGATCGGCAAGGTTTAGGCCTCGGTGGTTTTGGCCGGTTCAGCAGGTTCCACTTTGTATTCCTCCTCGGAATCAATGATTTCGGCGAATTCCATGACTTCGTTGAGGGAGGTGATGCCGCGTTTGCATTGTTCCCAGCCGGAGGCCTGGAGGGTCCTCATGCCGTGTTGGATGGCGAAGTCGCGGATTTCGTGGGCGGAGGCGCGTTTGAGGATGAGGTCGTGGACGCCTTCGGAAACGTGGAGGATTTCGGACATGGCGACGCGGCCGCGGTAGCCGAGGCTGCGGCAGGCTTCGCAACCGACGGGTTTTTTCAACAAATGGCTTTCCGCGACTTCCTTGGGGTCAATTTTCAGGGAGACCAGGCAGGAGGCGACGTAGGCGACGGCCAGATCGGCGGGCTGGGAGCAGACTTGGCAGAGGCGGCGCACGAGGCGTTGGGCAATGATCATTTCCACCGAGGAGGCGATGAGGAACGGCTCCAGACCCATGTCAATGAGGCGGGTGAGGGCGCCGGGGGCGTCGTTGGTGTGCAGGGTGCTGAGCACCAAGTGACCGGTGAGGGAGGCGCGAATGGCGATGTCGGCGGTGTCGCGGTCACGAATTTCACCGACCATGATGACGTCGGGATCCTGGCGGAGGACGTGGCGCAGGGCGCTGGCAAAGGTGAGGCCGATTTCAGTGTGAACCTGGGTTTGGTTGACGCCGGGGACTTCGTATTCGACCGGATCCTCGACGGTGATGATGCGGAGCTCGGGGGAGCGGATGCGGCGGATAAAGGCGGTGAGGGTGGTGCTTTTGCCGGAGCCGGTGGGGCCGGTGACGAGGACGATGCCGTGGGGGCGCTTGAGGGCGGGGGCGATTTTCTCGACGTCGTCGGGGAGGTAGCCGAGTTCCTCGATGGAGAGGGGCTGGGACTTCTGGGAGAGCAGGCGCAAGCTGATGCTTTCGCCGTAGAGAGTGGGGAGGGTGGAAAGGCGGATGTCAATCTCGTCGCTGCCGGAGCTGAAGGTAATGCGGCCGTCCTGCGGGCGGCGGCGCTCGGAGATGTTGAGCCGCGCCATGATTTTAATGCGGGAGATGATGGCGTTTTGGAAGCGGACGAGATTGTCGGGCACGCGGACGGGGACGAGGTTGCCGTCAATGCGGTAGCGGATGATGAGGATGTCCTTGCCGGGTTCGAAATGGATGTCCGTGGCGCGGTCCTTGACGGCTTGGGCGATGACGTCATTGACGAAGCGGATGATGGCGGCGTTTTCGTCCTCCTCCTCCTCCTCCTGCTCATCAGCCATGGCATCGAGGGAGGAGTCGTCAAGGCTGCTGGCGCCGACGCCGAATTTCTGGGTGATGGTGTTGGAAATGATGTCGGAAGGGCCGAGGGACCAGCGGGGGCGCTTGCCGGAGATGGCGCGGACCCAGGCGTCCCAATGGGGCTCGGGGGGCCAGACGGTGACGAGGGCGACCTCGTCGGGCGCGATGGGTTCCTTGGTCTGGACGGGGAGGCACTGATATTCGTGAATCAGGCGCACCGGGAGGGCCTTGGTGGTTTCGGCCGCCACTTCAAATTGCTCAAGCTCGGGGAGGTTAGAAAGGGCGGCGAGGCGCTTGAGGACGTCACCCTGAGTTGAGCTGGTAAATTCCGCGAGGCGGCGCACGCGGTCAGCCAGCGGGGCTTCGCGCAGGGCGGTCTGTTGTTCGTCGTCGAGGCGGGAGAGCCAGTCGCCGAGGGCGGCGGAAGTGGAGGCGGGAACGGGAGCGACCATGGAGGAAGTGAGGTGATGATAAAAACGCGAGAAAAGTTCCCAAGACAGGAAGCGGGTTTGGGAGGGAGGGAAGCACGGACGCGGTGCGCGCCGCAAAATTAACCTCCAGGCTGAACGATTTGACGGCGCGCCGCGCCGCCGCCACCACCGGTGCCGAAACCAGTGCCAGCGTTGGTGTAACCGTTGTTCGTGGTCGTGGCGCCAGTGCCGAAGCCACCGCCAGTGCCAGCACCGCCAAAGCCGCCGCCGGCTCCACCACCGCCAAAGCCACCGCCGGCACCGCCACCGGCGCCGCCGCGGCCACCACCAGCGCCGCCACGACCGCCACCGGCACCATTGGCACCATTGGCGCCATTAGCACCTGCGCCGCCACGGCCACCACGGCCACCGGCTGCGCCATTTTGCTGACCACGGAGCAATTGATTGGCACCACCGATCGCACCGCCACCTGCCGGAACGGGCACGCCGCCATTTGGGCCACCGCGACCGCCGCGGTTGTTATTGCCACCGGTATCAAAGGGGCTGTAAACGACCAAAGGAGGCGTGGGGGGGGGCACGGCCATGGGCTGCGGGGAAGGGTCTTTCAAGCTTAACTGGACATCGCGACCGCGGTCGTTGACTTCGACGGTGGCATTGCCGGGGCTGGAGAGGTCGAAATTGACAATTTGGATGTCGGGGTGGGCGGCGTCATTCTGGGAGATCCAGAAGCTGGTGCGGTTGCGCACGTCGTAAAGGCTGAACATGACGTTGTTACCGATCTGACTGTAGCCGTGCAGCTCGAGAGTCAGAGGGGGGGCGGGCAGGGCGGGCCCCTGGGCCGGGCGGGGCTGTGGGGC
>CAZDAQ010000006.1:0-1496 GCA_964503425.1 uncultured Opitutales bacterium | reverse complement strand
TTCGCCCTGCTCCCCGCCTCTGTGGGGGGGGGGGGGGCCCGGGGGGGCCCCCGGGGCGGGGCGGGGCTGCGGGGCTTGCCAGCCTGGAGGAATGAAGGGGGAGTCGGAAATGACGGAGTCGAGAGCGGCGGGAGCCGAGGGGGCGAAGGCGGTGGTGAAGGCGGCGGCCAACGTCCAAGCGGCCAGTTGGCCGCGACGCAACGGGAGCAGGAAGGGGGAGGTGCGGTGCATCATGGCTATAAACCCGGAGTTGGGGTGTTTTGTTTCACTGAGAGAATGATGGCGGGTTCACCTCGAGGGCTAGGGTCGTTGGACGGAACTGACTGGTTTGGCGGGGGGGGCGGGGGTGTTGCTGGAGTCTTCATCGGGAGGGGTTACCGTGCCGGTTCTGAGGTAATCGGCCACCGACTTGCTGGCCATGGACTTGCTGACGGTTTCCTGGCCGATGAGGTTGGCGATGCTGGCGCTTTCGATGATGGTGGGTTTGATGAAGATGATGAGCTCGCTGGTGGTGTCGTTATAGGTGACGGGTTGGAAAAGCTGGCCGATGAGGGGGAGGTCGCCGAGAAGGAACACTTTGTCGTGCTCGACATTGTGGTTGGTTTGTTGGAGGCCGCCAAGCACAATTACTTCGCCGTCTTTGACGCTGACGAAGGAGGTGGCGGTGCGCTGGCCGATGATGGGCTGCGAGATGCCGTTAATCGGGATGAAGCTGATGATGGTTTCGTCATTCTGCGTGATATTCATCTGGATGACGCCATTGTCGCCAATGAGGGGCTGGACCTGGAGGGTGATGCCGATGGGTTGGTAGGTGACGGTCTGGGTCACGTTGTTGCCGACGGCGGCGGCGTTCTGAATCTGCGTGGTGGTGCTGGTGACGATGGGGTAGTTTTCCGTGACGGCGATGCTGGCGAGGGACTTGTGGGTGGTGGTGATGCTGGGGGCGGAGAGGACCTTGACCTTGTCGTTGGTGGTGGCGACGTTGAATACGGTGTCGAGGCCGAAGTTGGTGACGGAGCCGGTGAAGGTGAAGGCGGGGCCGGAGGCGCCGGGGGCGGTGTTGGTGCCAGTGGTGATATTGACGTCGCGGTTGCCGCCGACGGAGCCAGCGGTGCCGGAGGTGGTGTTGCCGGGGAGAAAGTGATAGGAGAGGCCGAAGCTGGAGAGGCCGCTGACCTGGCCCTTGGTGAGGGTGACTTCGGTGATGACGGCCTCGATGCGGACCTGGGGGAGGCGCACGTCAATTTTGTCAATCAGGTCGCCGAGTTCCTTAAGGTCGGAAGAGGTGCCATAGACGACGATGGAGTTGCTGCGGTCGTCGGAGATGATGGTGACATAGGGGCTGAACTGGTCGGCACGCGTAGCATCGCCAGTGGCTGCTGCTGCGGCGGCGGCGCGGGCGGCGGCGCCTCCACCGGCTCCAGCAGCGCCTCCGGCGGCACCTCCCGCGGCGCCTCCGGGCGCAGCGGGGGCTCCAGCGGCAGGGCGTTGGGCGC
>CAZDAQ010000005.1:0-42412 GCA_964503425.1 uncultured Opitutales bacterium | reverse complement strand
CCGTCCTCCAGCGTGCCGTGGATGTCGTTGCCGCTTTACAACTTTTGGGTCGTGTGCCATCTTCCTCTGCTCCAGCCACGCCCGTCCAGTCGAACACTCAGCCCGCCAAGCCCGGCTCCTAAACACGCCTCCGGCCAGCCGCCACTCATGTCCGAGCGGAACCTTATCCTCTTCCTTTGCACGGCCAACATCTGCCGCAGCCCCATGGCCCAACGGCTCTTCATGCACGCCCTCCGTGCCGAGCCCCCGCCGTTGAACGCCCTGCTCGTCGTCTCCGCCGGCATCTCCGCCTACGGTGGCGACCCTGCCTCGCCCAACTCCCACCGCGTCCTCGAGTCCGTCGGCCTTAACCTTACCGACCATCTCAGCCAGCGCCTCACCCAGGACCTCATTGACCGCTCCTTCGCCATCTTCTGCATGACCTCCATGCACAAGGCCCTCGTCGAAACCCAGTTTAACAACACCTGCCCCCACCTCTACCTCATGCGCGAATTCATGCCCGGCGACGTGGACAAGGAAATCCCGGACCCCTACGGCCAGGATCGCGCCGCCTACGAAGCCACCCGCGACAGCATGGTCGAAGCCATCCCCTCCCTCCTGAAATTCCTCCGCAAGCAATTCGCCACCCCCTCTCCCGCCAAAAAATAACCCCTCCGTCCCTTTCGCCCCACCATTCCATCCAGCCCTTCTCCCCTCCGGGCCGCCTCTACCCCCCTCGCAAGTCCTTGTCCATCAAAGCCCGTCCAACCTAGTCCAACCTAGTCCAACCTAGTCCGACCAAATCCAAGTAAATCCAACCACAATATAATTTTCACCTCATGAAGATCTCCATCGGCTCCGATCACGGCGGCGTTGACCTCAAGGACTCCCTCGTCACCGCCCTCCGCGCCGCCGGGCACGACATCACCGACCGCGGCACCCACGGCCATGACTCCGTGGACTACCCCGATTTCGGCATCGCCGTCGCCCACGATGTCGTCGCCGGCACCGTCGAGAAAGGCATCGTCATCTGCACCACCGGCATTGGCATCAGCATCGCCGCGAATAAAGTTCACGGCATCCGCGCCGCCGTCTGCCACAACGAGGACGCCGCCGAATTCTCCCGCCGCCACAACAACGCCAACATCATCGCCTTCGGCCAGAAATACGACACCCCCTACATGGCCCTCAAGATGGCCAACATCTTCCTCGCCACCGCTTTCGAGGGCGGCCGCCATGAGCGTCGCGTCGCCAAAATCGCCGCCGAGGAAACCGCCGGCTAAACTTTGCCACCAGTGCGCTTGCTTCTTTGTTGAAAAACGCGCGCGCCTCCCTCATCTACAATTAACTCTTCCAATCTCTCCATGTCCACCCTCGCCTCCTCCATCCTTCCCGCCGAGCCGCTCTCCGAGCTGGATCCCGAAATTTACGCCGCCATCGAGCAGGAAAAGGGCCGGCAGCAATCGCACATCGAGCTGATTGCCTCCGAGAACTTCACGCTTCCCGCCGTCATCGAAGCCGCGGGCACCGTGTTAACCAACAAGTATGCCGAGGGTTATCCCGGCAAGCGCTACTACGGCGGCTGCCAGTATGTGGACATTGTTGAGCAACTCGCGATAGACCGGGCAAAGTCGCTCTTCGGCGCGGAACATGCGAACGTCCAGCCGCATTCCGGCAGCCAGGCCAATTTTGCCGTCTATTCCGCCTCCATCGAACCGGGCGACAAGCTGCTCACCATGAATTTGAGCGACGGCGGCCACCTCACTCACGGCAACCCGGCCAACTTCAGCGGCAAACTTTACAAGATCGTCCACTACGGCGTCTCGCCCGATACCGGGCGGATTGATTATGATGACCTCGCGCGCCAGGCCGAGCGCGAGCGTCCGAAGATGATCACCGTCGGTGCCTCCGCCTACCCCCGCATCATAGATTTTGCGCGCATGGGTGAAATCGCCCGGGGCGTCGGCGCCTTGATGCTGGCGGATATCGCACACATCGCCGGGCTTGTCGTCACCGGAGAACACCCGAGCCCATTCCCCCACGCCGATTTTGTCACCACCACGACGCACAAGACCTTGCGCGGCCCGCGCGGCGGCTTGATCCTCTGCCGGGCGGAGTTTGCCAAAAAGATAGATTCGGCAGTGTTCCCCGGCGGCCAGGGTGGCCCGTTGATGCACATCATCGCGGCCAAAGCCGTCTGTTTCCGCGAAGCCGCCAAGCCGGAGTTCAAGGAATACGCCAAGCAAGTCCGGCGCAACGCCACCGCGATGGCGGGTGCTCTGCTCGGTTTGGGCTATAAGCTGTCCTCCGGCGGAACCGATAACCATTTGATGTTGATTGACTTGCGTAAAAGTCACCCCAATCTTACTGGCAAGGAAGCGCAAGTGGCTCTCGACCAGGCGAACATCACAACGAATCGCAACACCGTCCCCGGCGAAACCCGCAGCCCATTCCAGACCAGCGGCCTGCGCCTGGGCACTCCCGCCGTCACCACCCGCGGCATGCGCGAAGCTGAAATGGCCCGCATCGCCGAGGCCATTGACACGGTGTTGGGCGGCCCGACTGATCCGGCCCGCATTGCCAAGGCGAAGGAGATTGCCCTCGATTTGTGCGGTCGCTTTCCGCTGCCTTATTAAGGAAAGCCCGCCCCGCGCCGAGTAGGTGTAATAAAGCAGATTCTTCTTTCATTTTTAAAAATCTAGGGATAACTTAATTCCAATGCCCCCTGCTGCCGCGGCTTCCCACGGTGGTTTATCCCCTGTCTTTTAATTACGGCAACCCTCATCCCCATGACTAAATCCAACTCCCAGCCCCGCAAGGGCTTTACGCTCATTGAACTTCTGACGGTCATCGCGATCATCGGCATTCTCGCCTCGATCCTGATTCCGACGATCAGCGCCGTGCTTGGCAACGCCCACCGAACGGCGGCCGCCAGCAACGCCAGCCAGATCACCAAAACTTATTCGGCCTATTCCAACGGCAGCACCAACCCGCGCAACATCAAGACGACCGGCCAGGCCGGTGGTGTGGGCGACCGCACGACGGGCGTGGCCTCCAACATCAATGACGTGGCCTTCATTCTCGCCCAGAAGGCCGACCTGAACGACGCCTCGTTGTGGTATATTCCGTCTGACGACAACCTCGCTGGCGTGAATATCCCGAAGTCCGTCATTGAGGGTGACTCCAACACCGCGACGGATGTGGCTCCGAGCTTTAGCTCGGTGCAACCCAAGAGTTGGGCTTTTGTGATTGGTCTTTCCACCAGCGCCCCGGCTACCACGACCCCGCTCGTCTGGGCCTACGGTTTGGCCAGCACCGGCAAGTGGTCCACGACCAAGTCCCCCTGGGCCGGCAAAGGCGGCCATATCGCCTTCCTCGATGGCCACGTTGCCTGGTATGATGCCCTCGATAAGAATGACTCGAATGAAAGCCTCGTGGTTTATCAAGGCAATCCCAGCCCCGGCACTCCGACGCAGGACATCACCCAAACCTACAACTCGGCGACGGCGAACCCGGCGCAGGTTGCCAATGCCACCGGCACGGGTGTTGTAGGCAATCCGTAATCAGCCAAGTTTAAAGTATCTTGCCTGACAAAGCCCGGCTGCTCCAACGCAGTCGGGCTTTTTGTTGCCAAGAAACGGTGAAGGGACTGAGCGAATTCGCAAGCATCCGGCAGGCCCGTAATATTCCGCCCAGACTGTCCGCCGTCCTCGGTAATTACACCAGGTTCCGGTAAAGCTCGGCAAAGGCCGGGGCATAGCGCTTCCAGCTTGAATCCACTGCCAGAGCCCGTTGCCTAACTGCGCCACAGCGCCTGGGCTGCTCATGCAGCGCCAAGGCTCGCGCCAGGCCCGTGCGCCAGCCTTCCGCCGTGGGCTCAAAGAGAATGCCGGTGCCTTGGCCGGTTGGGTCATCCACATCGGTAATCACATCGGCGGGGCCTCCTGTGCGCGGCATCACGGGAATGGCTCCGTAGGCCATGGCGCGCTGGGCGTCGTGGGGGCTTGGCTCGACGCGCGACAGCCCGAGGAAAAAATCCGCCCCGCCGAGGATCCGGTGCAGCGTGCCCGGCTCGGGATTCTCCAACAAAACGACTCGGCCCGGTCGCGCACCCGCCAGCGCCCGCCATGGCGCGACATCCGCCGGTGCCAGCGGCCCAAGCAGGAGCAGCATCGTGTCCTCGCGCAAGGCCGGCAGCAACTCCGCCGGATCGCCAAGACCATGTGCCGCCAGCAGCGGCAGATGGGCGGCGACAATTGCTCCCGCATTCGACCCGGAAAGGACGCCCAACCCCTTGCTCAACGCTTCACGGCAGCGGGTCTTGCCGATGGACAGTCCAACGTCAAAGTGCGCGGCCAAATAACCGTCAGCGGCCGGGTTCCATTCGGCTGGATCAATTCCCGTCAACAAACCTTGGAGGTCGCCGCGCCGGCGGGCCAGCACCCCGTCCAGGCCGAACCCGCGCTCAGGCTCCAGCACTTCGCGCGCGGCGGTTGGGCTGGGTGTGAGCAGATAGTCGGAAAACATCAGGCCGCCCTTCAGAAAATTCATCTGGCCATAGTATTCCAATCCATCCTGCGCAAAAAACTCCCCGGGCAAATTCGTCTGGGCAAACGCGCGGCGCGGGTAAATGCCCTGGAAGGACGGATTGTGCAGGGTGAGCACCGTGCGGCTGGTGACACTGAGGCTGCGCTTGCGCTCTTCAACGCGCAGCAGCAGCGGCGCGAGCGCCGTCGGCCAGTCATGGCAGTGCAGCACGTCCACCGGGGCCTCAAAGCGGCAGAGGGCATCCACGACCGCCTTGCAGAAAATCAGGAACCGCGTTTCGCTGTCCTCATAATCGCCGCCCGGAGGACCATAGGGAAAGCTGCGGTCGAAGGATTCTTCCCGACATACCAGGTAAATCGTCAGATTTTCGCTCCACGGCAGCAGTAGGGTTTCCGCAGTCACGAGGGCATCGCCGAGTTCGAGCGTATGCTTGTAAACCGTTTCGGCGCGGGCCGCCCGCGGGTCGGCCAGCACTTGCCGGTAGCCGGGCAGGAACACCGAGACCTGATGCCCCTGCCGGGCAAGCTCACAGCTCAGTCCACCCACGGCGTCGGCAAGGTGCCCCACCCTGACCAATGGCGAGAATTCACTGGTGGCATGGACGATTTTCATGAATGCGCGAAACCGCGGACTAATTTTCTCCGTCACCTTATTTTCAAACGCCTTCCGGCCCAAGCCAAAAGCGCATTAACCGAGCAGTCGCGCCACGGCTTCGAGATAACGGGCCTGGGTCTGTTGGATGATCTCCACGGGCAGCCGCGGCCCGGGCGCGGTCTTGGCCCACGGGAGCGTTTCCAGATAATCCCGCACATACTGCTTGTCAAAGGCGCGCTGTGGACGGCCCGATTGGTATTCATCCGCCGGCCAGAAACGCGACGAATCGGGCGTGAATACTTCATCAATCAGGAATAGCTTTCCCGTTTCGTCCGTGCCGAATTCGAATTTGGTGTCCGCCAGGATGATTCCCGCACGCGCGGCTTCGCGGGCGCCCAGATGGTAAAGCCGCACGCTCAGGTCGCGCACCTCAACATAGCGTTGTGCGCCCAAAAGTGACGTTGCCTGAATCGCCGTAAGTGGCTCGTCGTGGGCCGCCTTGGCTTTGCTTGTAGGCGTAAAAAGCGGTTGCGGCAGCGCGGCGCTTTCAACCAAACCCTTTGGCAGCAGATGGTCTATGACGTGGCCGTTTTGGCGGTATTCCTTCCAGCCGCTGCCCGCGAGGTAGCCGCGCACCACCGCCTCCATGGGTAATGGCTTCAGCTTCCTCACCAGCATGCTGCGCGCCTGCAAGTGCGGCCAATCGCGCAACCGTCGGGCGATTTCCGTGTCATGGTCCGGCCAAAGGTGGTTGGGCGTCAACGGCTCGGTGCGGCCAAACCACCACAGGCTCAACTGGGTGAGCAGGACGCCCTTGCCCGGAATGCCGTCGGGCAAAATCACGTCAAAGGCGGAAAGCCTGTCGGTGGCGATGATGAGGAGGGCGTCGCCGGCATCAAACAACTCGCGCACCTTGCCGGAGCCGATTTTAGGAAACGGCAGGCCTTCAACGCTGGTCAGCGCCTCGCGGGGCAGCGCCGCCTTGATTTGCGGCAGGTTCATGCTCATGGGGAAAGCCTTGCGGGACCGGATGGATTTGTCTATATTATCCGGTTCCGGGCTTCTGGCCCGTGTTCTTTGATATGCCCGCGGCGTTTGCGCGCCGTGGTATGTCAGCTTATGCCGGATGGATGCCGCCAGGCCTTAACCTGGTCGCGGAACCCCTTTTGTTCCGTCGGCGCATTTTATCTTTTCTTTTCGGGGGTGTTCCGGATTCGACCCTGGGAGGACGGGCATGGCTGCAGGCCAGAGATGGTGGTTGGCTCTGTCAAAACTCCACCAAAGTATTAGTTGGCAACAACCAATACGCACTCGCTGCTTAAATAGGCAGTGACACGCCGCCCGGAAACCTGCTAAGGAACGGCGTGCCATCAGCAGGTATAGCCGCGCCGGGGCCACCGGCAGCGCGGCCGTAACTTACCGGCAGCTCGGACCGCGCCAGCTTGCTTGGGGCGGGTTCGGTCCCAGACCAAATCACAAGCTACGCCTGTAGATGCCAATCCCATAGTCCCAGGAGACGCGGGTTCAACTCCCGCCACCTCCACTTTTTTTCCGCTAGCGGTCATCCCGCCCGCAGTGCTATTTATCCCGGGTGGTTTTGCCGGTGGAAAACTTAAAGCCCGGCCGGGTTTGCCGGCGGCGCGGGGTCAAAACCGCGGGCAGCGGCACGAGGCGGTCCATCATTTCCGCCAGCATTTTCAGGTCTATGGGCTTGGACAAAAAGCCTTCAAACCCGGAATTCTTTATCGCCAGAAAGTCGCCCGCTTCCGTGCTGGCGGTCTGCGCGATGATCGGCGGCGGCGAAATCGCAAGGCTGGCCGCATGTTCCCGCAGACGCCGAGCCACTTCGCTGCCTTCCATGTCCGGCAGATACAAATCGAGCACGACCAGGTCGAAGGGCGTGGCCTGAAATAATTTGACCGCGCCCCGGCCGTCGAACGCGAGGGTGACTTCGCAACTCAGCCGCTGGAGCATGGAGCGCAGCACGATGGCGTTTCGCGGGTCGTCCTCCACGAGCAAGACGCGGCGCAAGGCAAATGGTGCCGATGAGGGGGAACGCGGCGACCGTCCCGCCGAGGCTGCACGGTCGCGTTCAAGCCGGAGGTTGAACCAGAAGGTCGCGCCCTGGCCCGGCTGGCTGTTCACGCCAATTTCCCCTTGCATCGCCTTGACTAGGCGCTGGCAAATCGCCAGGCCCAGGCCGGCACCCTCGTAGCGGCGCGAAGTGGAGCTGTCCGCCTGGTAAAACGGTTCAAAAATATGCCGCGCCTGTTCCGGGGCGATGCCGATGCCGCTGTCGCTCACGCTGAAGCGGAGCAAGTCGTGGCGTTCCTCCCGCGCCAGCCGCTCCACGCCCAAAGCTATGGGGCCGCTTGGGGTAAACTTGATGGCATTACCCACGAGATTGAGCAATATCTGCCGTAATCGGGCCAAATCCGCCAGGTATCCGGGGGCGAGATTCTTGTCCAGTTGCTGCATCAGTTTCAATTTCTTGCGGTGGGCCTCCTCCTGCTTGATCTCGAACACGCCGTGTACAAGCAGCGGAATCTGCACCGGGTCGGCCACGAGGTCTATGGAACCGGCCTCCATTTTCGCCAGGTCGAGAATGTCGTTGAGCAGAGTCAGCAGATGCTCGCCGGCGTTGTTGATGAGTTGCAGCAATTCGCGTTGTTCCTGCGAACCACCCTGGTCAAGCAACAGTTGCACCGCCCCCAGGATGGGGTTGAGCGGGGTGCGGATCTCATGGCTCATCATGGCCAGAAACTGTGATTTCGCGCGGGTGGCATCCTCCGCGGTGTCCTTGGCGCGGCGCAATTCCTGCAAGGCCGCATAACGCTCGGTGATGTCGTGAACCGTGCCGACCATCTTGTAGGGCTTGCCGGTGCGTTCGTCCACAAACACCCGGGCATGTTCGTCAATATAACGGATTTCACCCGAGGGGAGGATGATGCGGTGAACGATGGCATACTCGCTGCCTTCGCGCAGCGCTTGCGTGACTGCCTGCATAATCGGATCGCGATCCTCGGGGTGGACTAGGCTGAAAAACAGCTCATTGGTCACCGGAACGGCATGAGGCTCCAGCCCGAAGATGCGAAAGGTTTCCTCGGACCAGCGCAGGGGGTTGGCATTGACGTCTGGATTGGCGAGGTCCAGCTCCCAACTGCCGAAATGAGCGATGCGTTGCGCCGCGATCATGGTGGACTCGCTCTGGTGCAGTCGGGCCAGTGCCTGCTTGTGCTCGGTGATGTCACGCAGGGAAGCCAAGTGGGCGAGTTCCCCGTCCCAAATCGTTTCCACCACCCGCATCTCGGCGATGCCCGTGGTGCCATCGGCGCGGATAATGTCCAATTCCGTGACTTGGTCATTGTTCACCGGAAAACCGAAGGGTTGGGCCACCAGTTCCCGACCATGGCGCGTCAACATTTTCACCGCCGCCGGGTTGGCGAAGCGAACGATGCCTTGCCTGTCCACGATGACCACGCTGTCGGCCAGGGATTCCAGAATAACACCGGCGTGGAACTGATTTTGGGCCTCCTTGATGGCCGTGACATCGGTATGCGCGCCAATAACCCGCAGGGCCTTGCCCCCGGCCTTACAAATGGCGAAAGCCCGGCACCGCACCCAGACGATCGAGCCGTTTTTGTGCCGGTAGCGCACAATCTGTTCGCAGGGTCGGCACACCTCGGCGCAATGCCGGTGAATCTGCTCTCGAATGCGCGGCAAATCTTCCGGGAGAATGTTCTCCTGCCACCACGCCGCGGTATTGGGGAGTTCATCATCCTCATAGCCAAAGTGCTGCTTGAATCGCGCGCTCATCCACGCTTCCGTCGGGCGCTCGACATCCCAGCTCCACAGACCGTCCAACGGCCCGGCCTGCAACAGCTGCCAGATGGCCGGTTGCGTCTGCATGAGTTCATGCAATTCCGTCTCAAGGTAATGTGTTTTCGAAGGCGCCAATGTGACGTGAAAATTACGATTCCGCGGCTAAGAACGCAACGCCGGATTCATCCTTACGGGGTAAGAACCTCATATGTTCGAGCCCGGCGATTGCCTGAATTCCCGCCTATGTAATGCATGTGTTTCCGCTTCGACTTCCCCCACCCCACGTTATTTAGTGTGTGCGACGCCGACCACCCCTAAGCGCCATGCACTGCCGCATTTCCCCTGCCAGCATCATTCTCGCCGCGATGGGCACGGTGCTCCTCCCAGCAATACAGGTGGCGGACCTGCCGGTTGTGGAAAAACAAGCAGACGGCATCATCGTGCCCGTTGCCGGAGGGTTTCTCCTGCTGCAAGTTCGCAGCGAAAACATCGTCCGTGTGGCTTACGCCAAGGAACAAAGCTTTTTTGCGCATTCCAGCCTCGACGTCTTGCCCACCACCGGCGCGCCACCACCCTGGAGTTTCTCTGAAAATGCAACCATACTGAAACTGTCCACCGCCAGTTTGCAGGCCCGCGTGGATCGGGCCACGGGCGATGTCTCGTTCTTTGATACCGACGATCACCTTCTGCTCGCCGAGAAACCAGGCTCCCGTTCCCTGGAAGTCGCACAAGTTCAGGGCGAAAACACCTTTCATGTCCGCCAAGCGTGGCTGCCCAACGCCGACGAAGCGCTCTATGGCCTCGGACAGCAGCAATACGGCATCCTCGATCTCAAGGGTTACGACCTCAATTTATGGCAGCATAACACGAACGTGGTGGTGCCGTTTTTGGTATCAAGCCGCGGCTACGGCATTTTGTGGGACAATCTTTCCTATTCGCGTTTTGGCGACCTGCGGCCGTTTGTACCGATACCGGCGGAAAACCTCGTGGATGCCCATGGCCAGCCCGGCGGGCTCACGATGGGTATGTTCACCGCGGCGCAGCCGGATCAGCTGCAAAATCCCATTGTTACCGCAAACTTGACCTTACCCAGCGGCGGACGCGGCGGTGGCCGACGCGGCGGCGGCGCCCGTAGCACCCGATGGACGGGGCAAGTCATTGCTCCGGTCACCGGCGATTATCAATTTCAAACCTATTCCAATGGAGGCATCAAGGTCTGGATCAACAACCAGCTTGTCATTGATCATTGGCGGCAAAACTGGCTGAGCGCGTATGACCAGGTCAAAATCCATCTCGAGGCTGGCCGGCGCTACCCCGTCAAAATTGAGTCCGGCGGCGACCAGACGACTACCATGAACCTGCTGTGGAAAACTCCCAATCCGTCTGGTGAAACTTCGCTTTGGTCAGAGGTGGGTGACGGCACGGACTACTATTTCGTTTACGGCCCGGCGTTGGACAAGGTGGTTGCCGGCTACCGCCTGCTCACGGGACAGGCCAGTCTTATGCCGCAATGGGCCTTCGGCCTCTGGCAATCGCGCCAGCGTTACGAAACAGCCCAGCAAAGCCTGGAGGTCGTCGAGGGTTTTCGCAGTCGTCAGATTCCCTTCGATAACATTGTGCAGGACTGGCAATACTGGCCTGTGGATGCCTGGGGCTCGCAGCAGTTCGATCCACAACGCTTTCCCAATCCCGACGCCTGGATCAAAGCCATTCACGACCTACACGCGCACCTGATGATTTCCGTCTGGGGAAAATTCTACCCCGGCAATGCCAACTTCGCCGCCATGCAGCAGGCCGGGTTCCTCTACCATCCGACGCTTGACGAGAATATCCGCGACTGGTTGCGCTACAACTTTACCTTCTACGATGCCTTCAACCCTTCCGCCCGAAAAATGTTCTGGGACCAGCTTAACACCGGATTGTTCAGCAAGCATGTGGACGCCTGGTGGATGGATGCAACCGAGCCGGATGTCGTCCAGCCCTCGCCGCCGACCCTAGAGACGCAAAAGCACTTTATCGGCGAAACGGCGCTGGGTTCGGCTTCGCGGGTACTCAATGGTTATGCCCTGGAAAACAGTCGCGCCGTTTACGAAGGACAGCGCAGCACGGCCCCCGACCAGCGGGTGTTTATCCTGACGCGCTCGGGCTTTGCCGGCCAACAGCGCTACGCCACGGCTACTTGGTCTGGTGACATCACCTCGACGTGGTCCGCTCTGCGCAAGCAGATTCCCGCCGGCCTGGGCTTCAGTATCTCCGGGGTCCCCTATTGGACCATGGACATCGGCGGCTATACCATGCAGGCGAAGTTTTCCGCCGCCAATCCTGCCCCGGTCGACTTGGAGGAATGGCGCGAATTGAACGTGCGATGGTTCCAGTTCGGAACCTTCTCTCCCTTGTTGCGCGTGCATGGAGAATTGCAGCCCCGCGAGATGTGGACGCTCGGCGGTGAATCGCACCCCGCCTATCAGGCGGAACTTAAGTTCGACCGGCTGCGGTATGCGCTGCTGCCGTATATCTATTCCCTGGCCGGCGCCGCTACTCACGAGGGCTCGACCCTGATGCGCCCGCTGGTGATGGATTTCCCCGAGGATAAAACCGCGCGCGAAGCCGTGGACGAATACCAGTTCGGCCCGGCGTTTTTGGTTGCGCCAGTGACCACCTACCAGGCCCGGAGCCGCCCGGTTTACCTGCCGGCGGCCGCAAGTTGGTATGATTTCTGGAACGGCACGGAAACCCCCGGAGGGCAAACCGTGGAGACCTACGCGCCCTACGACTCGATGCCGCTCTATGTCCGCGCCGGTTCCATCATACCTTTCGGCCCCGCACTCCAATACACCGGGGAAAAACCGGCTGATCCAATTACGCTCTACGTTTATACCGGCAGGGATGGAAAATTTGACCTCTACGAAGACGATGGACTGACCTACGACTACGAAAAAGGTATGTTTGCGAAAATTCCCCTGCAATGGCATGAGGCTACCGGCACCCTTACTCTGGGACGGCGCGAAGGCAGCTTCCCCGGCATGCTGGCCAAGCGAACTTTCCAAATTGTTTTCATTTCGTCAAAAAAATCCGAAGACTTTTCTTTCACTCCTCGACCGGATGCGACGATTGCCTTCGACGGGAATCCGCAAACGGTGCACTTTGGGGCGCCGATAGCCCAAATCAAATCGTCTGCACCACGATCCAAGTAAAGACACCTTGGCTGATGGCTTCCTCTTTCCATCCCCCGTCCCGCCTTCTTCCTGCCTCACTTCACATGAAAACTCCTCTTGCACGCATTCTTCCTCTCGCGGCCACGCTCGTGTTCTCCCTGCTAACCGCGGACGCCCAACCTGTCGCCGCGCCCACAGCGCACCCGCTCTACCTCGACGCATCGCAACCCGTTGCCGCCCGTGTGGACGACTTGCTCAAGCAACTCACCACGGAAGAAAAGGTTTCACTCCTGCATGCCGACGGCACTTTCAGCACCGCCGCCATCCCGCGCCTTGGCATTCCCGAACGTTGGATGCTCGACGGCCCGAATGGCGTGCGCGAGGAAATCCAGCAGAACGGCTGGAATGCTGCTGCGCGCACGGATGATTTTTCCACCTGTTTCCCCTCAGGCATTGGCCTCGCCGCAACCTGGAGCCCCGAGGTCGCCCGCGCCGAAGGCGAAGCCATCGGCGAAGAGGCCCGGGCGCGCGGCAAGGACATCATGCTCGGGCCGGCGGTCAACATCGAGCGCATCCCGCTTAATGGCCGCAGCTTTGAATATTTCGGTGAAGATCCCTGGCTGGCCGGGCGCATCGCAGTGGCCTTCATTCAAGGCGAGCAGTCGCGCGACATTGCCTCCTGCGTGAAGCATTTTGCCGTCAACAATCAGGAGACCAACCGCAATTCCGTGGACGTGAATGTGGACGAGCGCACGCTGCGCGAAATCTACCTGCCCGCCTTCGAGGCCGCGGTCAAGGAAGGCGGCGTTCTCTCCGTCATGGCCGCCTACAACAAGCTGCGCGGCGTCTATTGCGCCGAGAATGATTACCTGCTCAACCAAATCCTCAAAAATGAGTGGGGCTTTCGGGGGCTGGTGATGACCGATTGGGGCGCGGCGCACGATACCGCCGGCTCGGCCCAAAACGGCCTGGATCTGGAAATGGGCACGCACGTAGCGCAGAACGTGGACTATAACACCTACTATCTAGCGCAACCGTTTCTCGATGGCGTGCGCAACGGCCAGTATCCGATGAGTTTGCTCGATGACAAAGCCCGGCGGAACCTCTATGTCATGATCGCCTCGCACGTGCTCGATCCGCGGCCTGCCGGCTCCATCAACACCACTGCCCATCTGGCGGTGGCACAAACCGTCGCCGAGCAGGGCATGGTGCTGCTTAAAAACGACAACCATGCCCTGCCTCTAGACCCATCCCAAATCAAGTCCATCGCCGTCATTGGCGACAACGCCACGCGCCTGCAAGCGGCTGGCGGCCAAAGTTCCGGCATTAAGGCATTTTCAGAAATCTCCCCACTCGCGGGAATTTTAAGCCGCGTAGGTAGCCGCGTGAACGTCACATTTTCGCAAGGCTATGTGGTTCCGTCCGGCGGCCGGGACCGCGGGCGCAATGCCGCTAATCCCGATGCTGCCGCGTTAATTGACCGCGCCGTCGAGGCAGCCAAACAGGCGGACGTCGCCATCGTCATCGGCGGCTTGAACAAAAACTTCGACACCGAAGGCAGTGACCGCCGGGACATGAAACTGCCCTACAATCAGGATGAACTTATTGCGCGCATCGAGGAAGCCAACCCACGCACGATTGTCGTGCTCGTCGCCGGTTCACCGGTCGAAATGGGACCGTGGCTGCAAAAGACGCCGGCGGTACTGGCCGCCTGGTATGGCGGCTCGGAGGCCGGCAATGCGCTGGCCCGCATTCTGTTTGGTGATGTGAATCCTTCCGGCAAGCTTCCCTGCACTTTTCCCGTGCAACTAGCCGACACTCCTGCCGCCGCCTACGGAGCGGAAGCTTATCCGGGTGTGAACGGTGAGGAATTCTACAAGGAGGGACTGCTCGTCGGCTACCGCTGGTATGACACCAAGAACATCGCGCCGTTATTTGCCTTCGGCCACGGCCTCTCGTATACGACATTCCAATACTCGAATTTAAAGCTCGTGCCCGGCGACCCGGCCAAAGGCATCTGGATGACCGCGCAGTATGACGTAACGAACACCGGCGATCGCGAAGGCGCGGAAGTCACCCAGGTTTATGTGCGCCAGGCCAAGCCTTCCCTGCCGCGCCCGGACAAGGAACTCAAGGGTTTCTACAAGCTCGATCTCCAGCCGGGCGAGACGCAGACGGTCACCGTGCCGCTGGGCCAGCGGGCCTTTGCCTATTACGACCCTGACAAAAAGGGCTGGCTGGCTGAAGCGGGTGATTTTCAGATTCTTGTCGGCTCGTCCTCGCGCGATTTGCGCCTCGACGGCACCTTCAAGCTGGCGGACACCTCCATCTTCCAATAACTGCCCGTCAATTCTTCGGCACCACATGGTTGCCCTCGTCCACATCCGGTGTGCCTGGGCCATTCTGCGAAGTGCTGGTCAGACGGTCCGCACCACCTGCCGCCGTCCATAGTATACCGATGTCCGCCGCGGAGACCGCGACTTTGGGCTGAAACTGCTCGCTGCCCATGTAATCCAGCAGTGAACGTCGCAACTGCTGGCCAGCCGGGCTCTGTGCCGCCGCGCCGTTTTGAAAATCTATCGGGCAAACGAGCAGGCGTCCCAGCCCGACTTTGCATTCAAAAATAACGCCCAGCTTCCAGTTGCGGTTCCAGTCGTCTATCGCATAGACAATGGGCGTGAGAGCGCTTGGCAGACCGTCGAGATTGATCGCTGGCACGCCGCGCACCAGCGGCGTCCACTGCCAGTTGCAATATGCCTCAGTCGGAAATTCCGCCAACGCCGGCGAATTGACATTGCACCACAAGCCGAGCATCGCGCTGAGTTTGGGATTCATGGGGCGGTTCCAAAACACCGGTACATTGTCGAGCGGCGGATTACGACCACTCGCTTGCAAGTCCGCCGTCGTCGGGATGAACAACACCTTGCCCCCCTGCGCCAGGTAGCCCGCTGCTTGCTCCCACGAGGGCGTGACCAGCACGTCTTTGGTCGCCGATGGCGCGATCTCCGCCGGATAAAGCCAAAAGTCCCAGTCGTTCTCAATATCCGACCCCTGCAAGCCGACCACCAACTTATAGGCTTGGGGCGCTTTCAGGTTTGCCAAGGCTGCCGTGACATTGCCCAGTGGGATGGCTTTGCCAATCGGGATATCCCGCGCCGTCCAGTTCCCCTGGATCATCACGTTGCCCGCCGTATCGGTGATTTTCCAATACGGCATGGCGTTGGCCAGCGGCGTCGGGCCAAATTGGTAAATGTCCACCGCCGTATTCAGCGTGTCGGCAGTCGTGAAGAGGCGCTGCTTCAGCCATGCCAGCGGCACGGTGTCGCTGCAAAAACGGCGGAATTCCTGCGGGGTCACGTAACCTTTGGTCTCCCAAAAGGCGTCCAGCAGGCCAATAAGCGCCGTGCCCTGTCCCAGGTAGTCGTGCAAATCCAGCAACTGAAAACCAGCGAGGCCGGGCGTGCGCAGGTTGGCCTCAATCTCCTCCTTGTAGCACGCCAGTTGATACTTGCCCGACGCCCAGGCAAAATCCGCATCTTTGTCCAGCAGGCCGCGGGCCGTCATCGAATCGCGGAAAATCTCGAAGTTGCCGGGCCGCAGGTAACCGGTGAATTTTTTGATGATATCGTAGTCGGGATACGCGACCCACTGCCCCATTTCATGCGCCAGTATGGGTATGTGCACATCGGTTAGGGCCGCGCTCCAATCCCCGCCAAACCAGGCGGTATTGCCGCGCAGCGCGCCGCTCGCGCCGCCAATGTGCGGCATCACCGCATACTGCGCCCCCTGCAATTGCTCGGGGAAGTCCCAACCGGTCGCAGCGGCATAAAGCCGTCGCGGATCTTTTTTATACCACTCAGCCGCCCATTGCGGCGTGGCGGTGCGCCACCCGCCCGATGGCTCGTTGCTCGGAGACAGCAAGAGAAATGACGGATGGTTGCCATACGCCTTGAGAATGCGCGCCGTTTCCGCCTCCAACATGCGGAACATCGGGCTGTTGGCGTTGATGCCGTTCCACATGCCGCATTCCGGCTGAAGGTAGAAACCCAACTCATCAGCCGCGGTAAATGCCGCTTCCGGCGGGCACCACGAGTGGAACCGCATCCCATTCAAACCATATTCCTTGCAGACTTGAAAAATTTTCTTCCAAGACCCCACGTCCGTCGGCGGATAACCGGT
Source organism: uncultured Opitutales bacterium (assembly GCA_964503425.1). GTDB lineage: Bacteria > Verrucomicrobiota > Verrucomicrobiia > Opitutales > JABDGR01 > CAZDAQ01. The sequence goes on along the minus strand of CAZDAQ010000005.1, from coordinate 26,135 downwards.
CAAGGGGAAATCTCCTCCGAAATGTGTGCCGCGAAAATTGATCTCCCGTCCGTTCAGCAGCAGTTCCTTGTCGTTGTGGGTGACTTCACGCAGGCCAAAGGTCAGCGCTTTTACATCGCTCGCTTCGTCGCCCTTGAGTTCCAGCGTAAGGTGCTGAAGCACCGGGTGAAATTCGTCCCAGGTCTGGGCCCCGGCTCCGAGGGGTATGTTTAGCTCTGCATTGCCTCCGTGTGCATCCCAGGTTACCGGGGTTGAAACATTACCAATGGTCAGTAAGCCCTGGCCTGGTTTCCCTCCGTCGTTGCCAAGGGAGACTTTCACGAGGACCGAATTGCTCGCCACGCTTGGGAAGGCCTGCGCGTCATCAATCCACACCGGCGTGGTAGCTATCAGTTCGATCCGCCCGGTAATGCCGTTCCAGGCCGCGCCCAGTGCGTCGGACACCGCATGGCCGTCGGGCCGGTAAATCAGCATTTGGCCGTTCTCGTCGAGCATGACTGAGCCAACCGTCCACCGGTCCCGCGGGTTGGGATCCTTCGCCGTGCCCGTGTTTATTCGAATGGTCAGCCGGTGCTGCCCTGGCGCCAACAAGCCAAGATCATATTCGTGGGGCGCAACCAGGCTTATGTTCGAGCCGATTTTCTTCTCATCTACCCAGACGGTGGTCTCCCAGCGTGGATGCTCAAGGAAAAGCTCCACCCGCCGCCCCTGCCAGTCTGCGGGAATCGTGAGGTCGCGCTGATACCACGCCACGCCCACATAATGCCGTGGCGGCTGTGACAGAAACGGTACCTTCACATTGCCGGGCTGCGAATACTTGTCGTGATCCGGATTGCTGTTCCACGGAGCCACGCCAAGTAACGCCACCCAGGGCGTGGTGGCGGAGATTTCGTCCCCATAGCCCTGCGCCTGCAAAATTCCGGGCAACACGATTTTATCGCTCAAATCCTTCGTAAACCACTGCTGGCCCACTCCGGAGTCGTCGCGGTCGAGCGCAAAGCGCCAGTCGCCGGCGAGTGGCAGGGTGTCGGCCGCCTGCGTGATCGGTGCAGTCAGCCAGCCAAGGGCTAGCAAGAAAATGGCGGCGGCCGTTTGCGTCTGGCGAATTATGGGGTTCATGGGGTGCATCAGGTGTTACCCGGGAAACCGCCGTTAGTCCACCAATTCTCGCTCCAGTTCTTCCAGCGTTTTCCCCTTGGTTTCCGGAAGCTTGAAGAGGATGAATAAAAACCCAAGTACACAGATGGCCGCATACAGACCGAAGGTTTTCGCCGGACCGAGGTTTTTGTTTAGTAGCGGAAACGTGTAGGTCAGCATAAAGCAGGCCATCCACAGTGACGCCACAGCCACCGCCATGGCCGCGCCACGAATGCGGTTGGGAAAAATTTCCGAAATTACCACCCACGTTACCGGTGCCAGCGACATCGAGTAACAGGCGATCGCCGCCAGCACAAGCAGGAGCATCGGCAGGCCCTGCACGTGGCTGTGATAGCTGTAACTTAATACGACATAAATGACCGCCAGGCTCGCCGCTCCAAACAGCATTAACGGCCGCCGTCCCAGCCGGTCCACCACGCCCAGCGCCACAAAGGTAAACGCCAGGTTCACCGACCCCGTCCAGGCGATGTTTTTCAACACGCTCGAAATGTCGTAGCCCGCGGCCTTAAAAATATCCTCGGCATAATTAAAAATGACGTTGATGCCGCACCATTGCTGGAACACCGCGAGTACGATTCCCAGCACCAGCACCTTGCGCATCCTGGGCTCCATCAAATCCTGAAACCGTACCCGCTGCGTTTCCATGCTGTTCAACGTCGCCTGCACGTCCCGCACCTCCGCCTCGGCGTAGCTCTCTCCGCCGATGCGGGTGAGGATCTCCCGCGCCTTGTCACCGAGTTCTCGGCGTACCAGCCAGCGCGGGCTTTCCGGCACAAAAAACATCCCTAGGAAAAACAGCGCTGAGGGCACCGCCGTCAGCGCAAACATCCACCGCCAGCAGGTCTGCCCATACCACGATGCGCGGATAAACTCTTCCGTCGCGCCCTCCGGCAATCCGCGTCCGATCTGCCAGTTGATGATCTGCGCGGCCAGCACGCCGATGACGATTGTCAGTTGGTTGATGGACACCAGCCGCCCGCGCATTTGCGCCGGGGCGATTTCCGCGATATACATTGGCGAAAGATTGGAGGCCAAGCCAATTGCCACGCCACCGAGAATCCGCCAACTGATAAACACGTCAAAATTTTGCGCTAGTGCGTTGCCCAGTGACGTAACCAGAAATAGGAGTGCCGACACGATCAACAGTCGTTTGCGCCCAAACCGGTCGCTCAACACGCCCGCCACCAGCGCTCCCACGAGACAGCCAATCAGGGCACAGCTGTTGGCCCAGCCCGAGGCTGCGGCGTTGTTCTCGATATGAAAATATGGCTCGAAAAATGGCTTGGCGCCGCCAATCACCACCCAGTCGTAGCCGAATAGCAAGCCACCCATCGCAGCGACAAAGGAGATAAGGGAAACATAACCAATATTGTAATCAGCCTTGAGGCTGGAGGTCTGGCCGGGGATTGGGGTAATCATACGAAAGATTGTTTACATAGGCTATGCCACCAGGTCTCCGTGCAGGTCGCTGGCCAGCGCGTGATTAGGATCGCGTCGCAATACAGCGGCGAGCAGTTTTTTCGCCTGTGTCGTTTGGCCCAATCCCAACCGCGCCTGCGCTTCCATAAAAAGCGCGGTGATTTGCTGGCGTTTTTGCAGATCCTCATCGAAAATCAGCATTGTCGGCAACGACGTCGCAAAGTAGTCAATTTTTGCGGGAGCCCGACCGAGCCGTCGGGCGTAGTCCAGCAAATCGTGGAGCAACTTGCGCGAGGCCGCCTTCCGGCCCAGCCGCGCCAGTGCCAGGGCCGAGTAATAGGTCATTTCAGAAAAGACGCGCACGCTCATCTCTAGAAAATCCCCGCGAAACGCGGCTGCCGCGCGCCAGTGCTTTTGCGCCGCAGGACCGTCGCCCTGCGCGGAGCAGGCTTCGCCCAGCCAGAAATGAACATCGCTTTGGTTGGCCAGCAAGTGTTTGGCCTCGCCGAGGTTTTGTGGAGACCGCAGCGCCTGCTCGAAGCTGTTGCGTGCAGCGGCGGCGTGGCCCTGGCGCAGTTCCACCCGGCCAAGCGCGAGCTGCGTGCGCACATGCTGGCCGAGCGCCTGTCCTTCCCCACCCTCCCAGGGTTGGAAAACACGCGCCGCCAGGAATCGTTGCGCTTCGGCATGGCGGCCGGTTTGATTATAAAGTGCGGAAAGCTCGACCGTCAGGTCGTCGCGTTCGTCCACGAGCGCTAAATTCCTTTCGAGTTCGCGCAAGCGCGTGGCGGGCGTCATGCCCAGCCGTTTCCAAAGTTGGTCGCGTTCGTAAAGCACCCGGGCATCACCCGGTGCCGCCCGCAAGGCGCGCTCATAGGCGGCCCGCGCTTTCGCCGGCTGGCGGGCAATGTTGTAGTAACCAATGCCCAAATTGCGCCACACCACCGAGAAACCTCCATCGCGTCGCGCGGACTTTTCCCAAAGGTCAATCGCCTCGACATGGCGGCAGCGGTCGTAAAAGAGATTGCCCAAATAGTAAGGTGCGCGGGCCCCCGCAGGCTTCGCCTTCATGGCCGCCTCCAGAATGCCGATTTCTTCCAACCGGGCCGGAAAACAATAATCGGGAGACGCCTTTTCCGCAGTGTTATAATGTTTTCGTGCGCTGGCGGCATCGCCGCTTATGCCAAACAGCCAGCCCAAATAATAATGCATCAGCGGCGCAGTTCCCGATGCGGCTTCGGGTTTGGGCGCGAGCAAAACCTCAATGGCTTCCTTGATGAAACCGGCACCAACATAATCAAGCGCTAGGTCAAGCCGCACCTGCGTATCGCAAGTCAGCGGCTCGCCAGCCAGGTCCCGCGCCCACCAATCGAGAGGATCTAATTGACGCGTGGACTGCAACTGCGTCGCGGCCTCAGTCGTGTTTCCAATTTTTCGCAACGCCAGCACGCGCAAATTACGGGCACGGAGATTGTCGGTGTTAACCCGCAGCGCGCGTTCCAGGTGGTCCAGCGCCGCGGTCCAATCGTGGCGGCGGCAGTCCCTCTCGGCCAGCGCGTGGTAACCGGCGGACTGCCAGGCGTGATTCCAGGTTGCCTTGTAAAATGCGGCGTAGGCTTCTTCCTCGCGGCCTTGGTAGCGCAGGGCCAATCCCAGTTGGTAGTGCGCCTCCCCATCATAGGGATTGGGATTGCGTAGCGTGAGGCGGGCAATCGCCGCGCTCAGGTGGCCTTCGGCCATCTTCCATTCTCCGCGGCGCAAATGCCATTTGCCCAGCGCGAGATGACAACGGCTGTCACCGGGATCCCGGCGTAACGCCTCGCGCCAATATAGCTCGGGCGCGCATGTCGCATGGCGGTATTGATCCAAATGCAGGCCAGTTACATACAGTTCATCATTGCTAACTACGTTCGCAGGCAACGGCGGCTCGGTAGCCGGTGGCGGAACCTTTGCTTTCGCCTTTGCCTGGGGTGCATAAGCGAGCAACTCCCGGCCCTCCGCGGCCACCACCACCAATTGTATATCTTGCTCTTTCGCATTGCGCGGCAATTCCTGCTCTTCGACCAAAGGGGCCCCGGGCGCCAGATCGCGGGTCCACTCTCCCACCGTCCGGCCTTTCACCAGCAAACGAACCTTGGCCGCCGGAAATTGCGCCGCGGCGGAAACTCCCACGCGCGCGCGCCGTCCTTGCACCCGCAAACTCAGCGCTGCGTCGAGGCTGGCCTTTTGCGCCAGTCCGATTTTTTGAATGGGATACCAAAACTGGCTCCATGTCTTGGTTTCCCCGGGCATGAGAAAGGAAAAATCCGGCTGATTGTCCGTGTAAACCCCCGCCATCAATTCGATATACGGACCAAACTCACCGCGCTCGTCGGCATCCGTCAAATTTCGATCCCATGCATAACCAAAGGCCTGATTACCCCACGTCCATTGCTTTTTTCCCGGGGAAATGTTCGGATTGGCCACATGCACCATCCCAGCCTCCCGCCGGTGGTCGTAACCGCCGACGAAGTTGTCCCGCGAACCCATGCCCATGTAGGAAGTCGGCACCGGGATGTTCGCATACCAGGAAAGGTCGTTCGACGCGTAAGTGCCCGGCGGAACAAATTGTGTCGCGACCTCCTCCGACGGCACGCCACCCCTCGCCCGTGCCCCATAATCCACGCCGTAATACCGGTCGCGGCACAGCGGGAATTCGCTCATCGCGCGCTTCGCATGGTCGGCCACATGGCAAACATCCGGCGGAAAAAAAGACTGGTAACGCTCATGCACCCGCGCGGCTACGTTGGCCCACCACAGAAAGGTCTGCACATGTGGCGTCCGGTTATACACGCGCACTTTGAGTTCGAGTAGCGCCTTGTCCGGGTGCAGGCATACGCCATGCATGCCTTTCATTCGCGCAAGCGGGTCGTGCTCGCTCAGCCACACGGTTTTTGAGCCATCCGCATGTTCTTCAATCTGCACATCGGCGGGCATGAACGTCGAGGGCCGGTGGTGCTGTGGCCAGTTAAACTCCACCCCGCCCGAAATCCACGGCCCCGCCAGGCCAACCAGCGCCGGTTTGATGACCGCCTGGTTGTAGAAAAAATCGTAACCGTTGGTTTTATCCTGCCCGATGTGAATGCGCCCGCCAATCTGCGGCAATATCACCACGCGCAAAAAATCGTTCTCCACCTGCACCGCATCCCACGCCTGGTTCACTTTTTCCGCCGCGATACGGTCAATGAATGGCAGCGGATAAATCTTCCCGCTGCTGCCCTGGTAAACCCGCTTCTCCAGAAACATCGGGTTCCGGTCGGCGGCCCGCGGCAGATACGTGGGCAAAACCAGGGGTTCGCGTTTGACGCTGACTCCAGCCATGCGGAAAATAGGGTTGGGGATGACTTGTGCAATCCTATGGACTTGCGTCGCATTAAGCAATGGACGGAATTTTGAAAAACCTGCACAATCTAATGCTTCCCCATGCGCCCCTCCACCGGCATTCCTCAAGGTTTTCGCGGCCAGCGTCTCGTGGTGCTGCCAGCCGCCGTACGCCAGCGGGTGCAGCTGCATCCATTATTGCGCGGTTTGCTGGTGACGGACGCAGGCATTTTTTTGCGGGCAAAATCCCATTTTATCGAGCGCCCGCGCGGTGCGCCCACTACGCTTTTGATGGTTTGCCTCGCGGGACGCGGCTGGGTGCGTTTGTCTGGGACTAGCCAAAGCGTTGCGCCTGGCAAGCTCGTCTGGCTTTCCGCCAACCAATTTCACGCCTATGGCGCGGACGAAAGCGATCCGTGGACCATAGAGTGGGCCCACTTCTCCGGCAACGAAGTCGAAGCCTGGCGGGATTTGCTGGGTCTACCCGCCGAGGGCGGCTTGTTGTCCCTGTCGGCGTCGGCCGCCGGAGAACTGCGCCTCGGCCACGTTTGGGCCCATCTCGATCACGGTTACACCGTCCCCAATCTGGCCGCCGCCAGTGGTGCCTTGCGTTCCACTCTGGCTGCCGCGGCGCAAAAACGTGCCGCACGCGAAGGCCCGCGTTCCGCGCCTGAGCGTGTCGCCGCCTCCCTCGCCTGGATGAAGGACCATCTCGCCGAACCCCTGCGGCTGGGCGAGCTGGCGAATATCGCTGGGTTGTCGGTGCCGCATTACAGCGTGCTCTTCCGCACCCAAACGGGCTTCAGCCCGATAGACTGGTTCATCCGGCTGCGGATTCAACGCGCGTGCGAACTGCTCGACACCACCGATGACACCGTGGCGGAAATCGGCCGGCAAACAGGCTTTACCGACCCGTATTACTTTACCCGCTGTTTCCGCCGCATTGTCGGCCTGCCGCCGCGCCGCTACCGCAATGTGCCCAAAGGATGATATGTATCGTGGTAAAAAACCTTGAGGGATGTGCTGCGAAGGGATAATCCAAGGACATGGCGCAAGCTGACGCATCGGCGGCGGAAAGGCACTGGCAGGGTCGTGCTGCGCGTCTGGTGGTGCGCGTCAACGCTGGCTGGTGGTGGCAATGCCTGGCCCCGGCTTTGCTGGGGATAAACCTCGGCGGCGCGGCACTGCTGCTGTTATTCCGCCAGTTGCGCCTGCCTCTGGAAATCTGGTGGACGGCCTTTGGCTCCGCCTGGGTGTTGGCCGCAGCCTGGGCTTGGTTGCGCGCTCGCGGAAATTTTTATGCCACTCCCGAAGGACTGCTCCGCCTCGAAACCCACTTGGGTTTGCATAACCGGCTGTCCGCCGCCGCAGCCGGTGGCGTGCCCTGGCCGGCACCGGTCACGGACGCCGTGCGCCCCTTGCGCTGGCGTTGGCAGCGTATGCTTAGCCCGCTGGGGTTGTCGGCCGGGTTTTTGCTCCTGGGGTTGGTAATACCCGTTGGCGCACCCAGAGCCGCTTTGCCGACTCCTGTTGTATTGCCCACCGCCATCAAGCAGGTCGAATCGTGGACAGAAGCTTTGAAAAAGGACCAGCTCGTCGAATCCAGCACGCTGGAGGCATGGCAGGAAAAATTGGAGCAGTTGCGCCAGCGCCCCGCTCAGGAATGGTATGGACAGGAGGGCCTCGAAGCCGCCGAAAGCCTGCGCGACCAAATGTCTCAGGAGATTGACGCCCTTGGCAAAAATTTGAATCAGGCCTCGGCCCTCGTCAACGCCGCCCAGCAGTTGCCCGCCGACACCTCGGCCACGCAGCTTGACGCCGCTCTCGATGGCACCCTGGCCAACCTGCAAAATGGCGCGCTGCCCTTGCGCCAGAATCTGGCCCAGGCCCTCGGTTCAGTCCACCAGCTCTCCGCCAGCCAGCTCCAGCAATTGCAGCAGCAACTCAAGAATGGTCTCGGCACCTGCCAAAACTGCCTCGGCCCGAATGCCGGCGGAAAGCTGCCCACCCTCGCCCAAGCCATGGCTGGCATGAGTCAAAATACCACGGGAAATCCCGGCGGTCGGGGCGGCGGCGGCCCGGCTCCGTTGACCTACGGCAATCAAAACCCGAATTTCAGTCTCAACCGCAACGAAGGGGTCTCCAATCCCAACCTCGACAAACCCGTCGTGGGTGAAACCCTCGCCATCACTCCCGGCGGGCCGCCCCAGCAGGCAAAGAACGACGCCCCGGCGACCGCCGGCGGAGATGGCTCCGCGGGTAACGGCGGTGACGCCGTTTGGCGGCAGGATTTGACCCCCGAGGAACGCGCGTTGCTGCAACGCTATTTCCAATGACATTCCGCATAAATTGACACCCGCCAATGTTCCGGCCACGAATGGCCGCGGTGGCGAGGCCCTCCTGCCCCGATTTTTTTTGCCCTAACCAACATTTTTCCCAACCCCATGGATTCCCCGGACACCCCCCCCTCTTTGACCCTGGAACCCGCCGCCGTCCAGGCCGCTTCGCGCCGGCTTGCCCTGCTGCGCGAGGCTGCCGCCAGCATCATCTTCGGGCAGGACGAATTAATCGAACTGGTGATTACCGGCATCCTCGCCGGCGGACATCTGCTGCTCGAAGGCTTGCCCGGCCTGGGCAAGACCGAATTGGTCAAGGCCCTGTCCAAAGCGCTGCGCCTCGAAACGAAACGTGTGCAATTCACCCCGGACTTGCTGCCCGGCGACATCACCGGTAACCCCGTGCTGCAGGAACGCGGTGGCGAACGGGTCTTCGTTTTCCAACCCGGCCCGGTGTTCACGCACCTCTTGCTGGCGGACGAAATCAACCGCGCCAGCCCCAAGACCCAATCCGCCCTCCTGGAAGCTATGCAGGAGCGGCGCGTCACCGTCCTCGGTCAAACTCACACTCTACCCGAACCGTTTTTCGTCCTAGCCACTCAAAACCCCATCGAGCTCGAAGGCACGTATCCCCTGCCCGAGGCGCAAGTGGATCGCTTCCTCTTCAAACTTGAAGTCACCCGCGTCTCTCCCGAGGTGCTGCAGAAAATCGTCCTCAATCGGCGCCTCGGCGAAGAACCGCCGCTGGCCCCGGTGCTTACCCGCGAGGAACTGCTCGAATACATGGCCCTTGCGCGCAAAATCTTCCTGCCGCCCGTGGTGGCCGATTACATCGCCCGCCTCGTCCATGCCTCGCACCACGGCCAGTCGCAAGCCGCCCAGGCCGTAAAATATGGTGCCAGCCCGCGTGCCGCCATCGGCCTTGCCGCCGCCGCCCGCGCCCGCGCCCTCCTCCAGGGCCGCACCCACGCCAGCGCGGACGACGTGCAGGCCGTGGCCCGGCCCGTCCTGCAACACCGCCTCATCCTGCATTACCAGGCGCGGCTGGAGGGCCTCACTCCGACCGAAGTCGCCACCCGCCTCATCGCTGAAGTACCGGTGGAGGCCAAGCCCCTGCCGCGCACCCTCGCCGCCGCCAAGATCAACTGACTCGCCCCCTCCTGTGCGCTGCCCTCACGTTTTCCGCTTTTGCCTACCCGTCTGGGTGGGGCTCCTGTTGGCGGTGCTGGCTCCGCGCGTGGCGGGCCAAACACCCAAGCCGGTGGAGACTCTGCGCGGCAGCGGCATCACCATCATGGCGGTGAATGTGTATGACCAAGTGCCCCCGCGCGGGTTTGTGCCTTTGCGGATCACCATCACCAATGCCAGCGACTCCGCCGGCTCCTGGGATCTGAATGCTGAGGCCGGCAACTCGTTCAACGACGGTGTTTTCACCACTACTGCCCATGCTTCCGTGCCCGCGCATGCCGAAAAGACTTTTGAGCTGCTTGCGGCGCTGCCGGAATGGCAGAACAATCAATACTCTCGCCCGCTTCGCCTGTCCGTGTCGGGTCCGGGCACGCTAAATCGGGATGTTTCCTGGGAAACCTCGTCCAATTACTATTCCGGCCGCCCCGGTCGGCGCAGCACCTCGATGGGAGACCCAAGGTTTGTCGGCCTGTCTTTGTCACTAAATCGCGACCTGGGCTCGGCCTTGCAGGATTACGAGGAAAGCACGGCGGCTTGCCCCTACACTCAAGTTGCCTTGGATCCCAATTTACTTGCGGCTGACTGGCGTAGTTACCTTGGTTTCGACGCCGTTGTCTTCAATGCGCAGGACTGGCTGTCCCTCTCGCTGACCCAGCGCGCCGCGATCCTGCAATGGGTGGCGGCCGGTGGGGAATTGCGCCTCCTGGCCGACCAATCTGGCGGTCTTAACCTGCCGGCGCGCACGGATGACCATTACGGCGCCGGCGTCATCCTGCTATTCCCTCCCAACTCTGCCTCCTCGACGGATTTAAAAACCCATTCGGCATACAACACCGAGCGTTACGTGTTTAATTTTTACTACAACGCCGCGCCTGTCCAAGCCCTTGCATTGGCGCCCGCAATCAAGACTCCGCCCGTCGGCAATATCCCCGCCCCGGTGCCCCCGCCGCCGCCCTTGGTCTTCAACCCGCCGCATCTGGGGCAACAGTATGCCTTGGTCGCCATTTTTATCGCCATTTTTGTGGCGCTGGTCGGGCCGCTTAACCTTTTCGTATTTTGCCGCGGCTCCCACCGCACCCGCCTGCTCTGGGTCACGCCGCTGTTATCGCTCGCCGCCACCCTGATGCTCGGCGCTTATATTCTGGTTTCCGACGGCATTGGCGGGCGGGGCGTGTATTACCGGCTGACCCAGCTCGAACCCGACGGCAAGTTCGCAGTCGAATCACAGATCAGTTCCTGCGTCACGGGGCTGCTGCTGCATACCGATTTCAATGTCAGCGACTCCGTCTGGATCCTGCCCTATAAAAATAGCGACCATGAAGATAGCCTCACCGGCGTCTTTGCGCAGGATGGCAAACACTATACCGGCAACTGGCTCGCCAGCCGCCGCGAGCAAACCCTCTACGCCGCCGCGGTCGTGCCTTCCCGCGCCGCACTGCTGCTCGTTACCCCAACACCCCAGGCAGGCGTCGCCGCCTCTGCCGGAGTCTCCCTGCGTTCCGAATATAACGGCACCTTAAAGAAACTGTATTATCTCGACGCCTCCGGCAACGCCTGGAAAACCGATTCTCTCACGGACGGCGAAACTCAAAAACTGGTTCCCATTGGCCACGATGAAATCGCGCGGGCCTGGCAAAACGAAGTGTCCGCATCCCCCGGTCTGCTCCGGTCTTATATGCGGGAAGTAACACCGACCCCCGGCACTTTTTTCGCCCTAGGCGACGATAGCCAAGCCGGCCTCGAACCCCAGTCGGCTGGCTTGGGCTGGACATGTTTCCGCCATGTTGTTGTCGGTCCGGTGCAACCCTAATCCCTTGCCAAAGCTTCACCATGCCTGCCGCCCCCATCATTGAAGTCGAAGACCTGCGCCGTGATTTTGGCAAGGTGCAGGCGGTGCGGGGTGTAACCTTTCAAATCGAACCGGGGCGGGTCATCGGCTTCATCGGCGCCAATGGCGCGGGCAAAACCACCACCATGCGCATCCTCGCCACTCTCGACATGCCTACGAGCGGGCAGGCCCGGGTGGCCGGCTACGATGTCTTGGAATACCCGCGCCATGTTCGCCGGCTGCTCGGCTGGATGCCCGACCATTTCGCCGCCTATCCCAACATGGATGTCGGCGAATACCTCGATTTTTTCGCCCGGGCCCAAAACCTGCGGGGCGCCCACCGCCGGGCGCGCATCAAGGAAGTGATGGATTTCACGGAGCTGACTCCCTTGACTACGCGCCCCAGCAATGCCCTGTCCAAGGGCCAGTCCCAGCGCCTGTGCCTCGCGCGTAGCCTTTTGAGCGACCCGTCCATCCTCATTCTCGATGAACCCGCCGCCGGCCTGGATCCCAAGGCGCGGCTGGAATTCAAAAACCTTGTCCGCCTGCTTGCCGAGCAGGGCAAAACCATTTTTGTCAGTTCGCACATTCTTTCCGAACTCGGTGAAATGTGCGACTCCCTGCTGTTCATTGACCAGGGTCAGATCGTCCATTACGGCTCGGCGGAAAGCCTGCGCTACGACGAGCGCGCGTTGCTCTCCGTCCAGGTGCGCGTGGCCGGACCGGTTTCCGTTCTACAACAATGGGTGTCCTTGCAGACGGGTATCCGCATGCGCGATCAAATCCATCAGGGCGCCGTGCTGGAACTTGAGGCCCGCGGCGATGAAGCCCTGCGCGAGCTCCTCCGGCGGCTGGTGCTCGATGGCGTGCCGGTGATCGAATTCCAGCGCGTCCAGCAACGCCTGGAGGAAGCCTTCATTGGCATCCTCCGCCAGCAAAACCCGCCAGCTATACAGGCTGAATTGCCGCCCATTTTAAAGTAACCATCTTTTCCACCGCGATTGTTTCCATGAAATTTAACCCGTCCAGCGATTGGTTCAACCCCATGCTCGTGCGCGACCTGCGGCAGGGGCTGCGATCGCGCGTGTTCACGGTGGTTTTCCTGGCCCTTCAGGGTGGCATGGGTGTGTTCGTGATCCTGGGGCTGGCCGCCGCCTCCGAAGGCGAAGTGCAGGAAGCCCTCACGGATGTCGTCAATGCCGGCGTGATCGGTTTTTTCCTTATGGCTTTGCCGCTGCTCGCGTGCTTTGCCTTCGGCCTGGAGTTTCGTGAAGGCCGGCTGGACTTGTTGAAACTCACGCAACTGAGCGCGCGGGGTTTCGTCCTCGGCAAATGGTCCTCCCTGTGCGTGCAGGGGTTGATGGTCGCCTCCTCCCTGCTTCCGTATCTCGTGCTGCGCTATTTTGCCGGCGGCGTGGACTTGGTGACGGAATTTTATTTCCTGTTGTATGTTCTTGCCCTCAGCGCATTGCTTATTGCGCTGGGTCTGGTGCTTTCCTGCGTCAATCAAATGGTCGTCCGCGTCATCGCCATCATTTTCTTCTTCCAGTCGTTCTTTGGTATGTTTGTCGCCTCCGTGGCCGGCCCCGTGCGCGGCGGCGGGGGTGTTTTTTCGCTCTTTGAACTGGCTTTCGGAGGCTCCGGCCTGCATGCCAATGTCTTGGGCAACTTTATCCTGTTGGCCGCAGTGGAACTGCCCATTTTATGGGTGTGCCTGGAGTTCGGTTCAGCCCGCCTGGCCCCGCCTTCGGAAAACCATGACACCCCCCAGCGCTGGATGATTGCCGTGTTCATGGCCGAAGCGTGGCTCATGTGGCTGTGGGATGCCCGCATAGGCGAGACCTTTATCGGAATGCTGGCAGTCTTGTGGGTGTTTATTTTGGTCTTTGCCGCCGCGACGGAGCCGTCGCCTTTCCCTGACACCTATCGCCCCTTCGTGCGTTGCGGCGCCTTGGGCCGGTGGGTGGGCCGCCTGCTGTTGTATCCCGGCTGGCCTTCCGCGGTGACGCTGACTTTGTTTGCCGCGCTGGCTTTTTGGTTGCTCAATGAAATGACGAATCCGTCTTCCCGGGGCGTTGATGGCATCTATTGCTTTATCTTCGCCGCGGCGATCCTGTTTCCCTTGCTTGCCGGCTGGGCTCTGCGGCGCACGAAGCTCACTCCGCATAGCCGTTATTTGGCCGCCTTGGTCGCCTGTGTGGTTATTTTGGTGATTTGCCTGCTTTTTGGCGAAATTGTCAGCCCGGGTGCGCTGGTCTTCGGCTTCCTTATTCCGCCCGTTTCCCTCCCAATGCTGCTGGTCTTGGACAATGGTTATAACCCTGCTCACGCCACCTACCATGACATCGGAGTGGTATTGGCTGCGCTCTCCAGCGCCCTAACCATCCTGTTCACTCTCCTTCCCGCGATCCGCCATTGGAAAACATTCGCCGCCTTGGAACGCCGCGCCGCGCAAATGATTCAGGCGTCAAAGGCCTCCAAGTCCGCCGGTGATGAATCCGCCGAGTCCGCCTCGCCGCCCGTGCTTCCTTCCTGATGGCCATCCCCTCCGCCCCGCCTGCCGAGTCTGCCGAAGCCCCACCGGCCACGGCCGGTGCGCTTGCGGCTATGGGCTTTGGGTTTGAAGCGCGCGCCGCTCTGCAAGCCCAGGCCGAAGCCTTGGCCACCCGTCTGCGCCTGCCCCTGCGCGCAGCCACCGGCGGCCTCGCCGGCCAGTGGCTCGGTGCCGGCATGGGCGCTTCGCTCGAATTTCAGGACCATCGCCCCTATCAACCGGGTGACGACCCCCGCTACCTCAACTGGGCCGCTTACGCTCGCACCGGCCATTACACCATGAAGCTCTACCGCGAAGAGGTCAGCCCGCGGATAGATGTCGTGCTCGACTGCTCGCCCTCCATGTTTCTCCGCCCCGAAAAGGCCCGCCGCACCCTCGAGTTGTTCGCGTTCGTCAATGCTTGCGCCGCCCGCACGGGCTCGCGCCTGCGCGCCTTCCAGGCCGTCCCCGATCACGCCGGCGAACTGCCTGCGGACTCCCTGCGCAATCACTCCTGGGAGCCGCTGCCGCATGCCGGCCGGCTCGACGCTCCCGCCCTGCATCGCATCCCTTGGCGGCCCCAATCCCTGCGGGTCCTCGTCACCGACCTGCTCTATCCCGCTCCACCGGAAAACGTCCTCGGCCCGCTGCTGCACTCCCCCGGGCGCGCCGTGCTGTTCTGCCCTTGGAGTAATGTCGAGTCCGACCCGGACTGGAATGGCCAGGTTGAATTGCGCGATTGCGAATCCGAACAGCGCCGCCTCTTCCAAATATCCCCCGCGCGTCTGGCGCGCTACCGTGCAAACTACCGCCGCCATTTTGCGCTGTGGGACGAAGCCTGCCGCAGCCGAGGCGTCGCCCTGGCGCGCGTGGCCGACACCGGTTCCCTTCTGGATAAACTCCTCGAAACCGCCCTCCCCGCCAGTGCGGTGGAATTATGTCCCTGATTTTCGGCAATCCCGCCGGCGCGTGGGCCCTCTTGGGCCTGCCTGCGCTGTTCCTCATCCACCTGCTGCAGCGGCAAAGCCGCCGGGTGGAAATCACCACGTTCTTTTTGCTCGAACGCGAGGATGTCGAAAGCCGCTCCGGCCGCCGCATTGAGCGCTGGCGCAACTCCCGGCTGTTTTGGTGGCAGGTTCTCGCGGTGTTGCTGCTCGCCTGGGTGTTGAGCGAACCCCGCTGGCTCATCCCGGGAACCACCCAGCGCGTCTGCCTCGTGCTCGATAGCTCCATCGCCATGGAGGCGTTTCAGAATGACGTCACCGCCGGGCTGGAACGCGACACCGCCACACTCGCCCACGCGGCCACAAGCACCCAATGGCTCCTCATGGAGTCCGACCCCACCCGCCCGCCCCTTTACCACGGCGACGACCGCTCCGCCCTCCTTCAGGCCCTGGCCTTATGGCGCCCGAATCTCGGCACGCACGATGCCGTGCCCGTGCTGCGCGCCGCCCGGGCCACTCTTGGCGACCATGGGTTGCTCTTCTTCGTCACTGATCATCTGGCGGACAAAGGCGCGCTTCCCCTGGGCACTCAAGTGCTCGCTTATGGACGCCCACTCGACAACGTGGGCATTGCCGCCGCGAGTGCCGAAACCCGTGAAAGCCAGCCATTATGGCGTGTCCTCGTTCGCAACTACGCCGCCGGTCCGCAGCAACGCTCCTGGTGGGTGGAATCCGGTGGCCTGCGCTCGGCTCCGCAAATAATCTCGCTTGCCGCCAATGAAACTGTGGCCTTGCAAGGCGCCTTTCCCACCGGAGCTGACCGTCTGACCTTTGCGCTCGAACCCGATGCTTTCACCGCGGACGACCGCGCGCCGCTGGTCCTGCCCCAGCCCAAGCCGCTGGCATTGGCGATTGCCGGCCCTGATGACTTCGTCTCCGCCCTCAAGCCCGTAGCCCAAATGATTGCCGCAACCTCACCCGCGGCGAATCCGGCCCACGCAAGTCTGCTGGTTACCCTCGGTGGTTTTCTCACCGCATCGCCGTCACCCAACCAGATTTTCTTCAACCAGTTGGCCGATAAATCCGTGGCCCTCGTCCGCGCGTTGCCGGCCACGGAGCCACACCCGCTGGTGGAGGGCCTCAATTTTAGCGGTCTGCTCTACCAGCCACCACCGCCGTTTCCCCTCAGTCACGATGATACCCCGCTGCTTTGGGATGGCGCTATGCCGCTTATCTTCCTGCATACCGAACCCGATGGCGGTCGCACCCTCGTCTTCAATCTCGACCCGCGCTTTTCCAACCTCGCGCGGCTGGCGGCCTTTCCGCTGCTCGTCAACCGCTTTGCCGAGGAAGCGCGCCATCGCCTGCCGCTGCCCGAGCACGCCAATTTTCTCGCGGGCGCGCCGTTGGATCTCGCGCTTCCCGCCCAGGTTCAAGGCGTTCACTTCGTCACGATTCCCGCCGACGGCACCGGCAACACCACCGCAACCCTTTCGTCCGGCGCAGCGGGTGAAGCCCGCGCCCCCAGCCCGCCGGCCTTTTTCAAAATGCAGCTCAACGACCGCACGTTGCTTGAAGGCGCATCGCAATTCCCCGACCCGCGCCAGTCCGATTTCCTTGACACCACCGCCGTCGCGCTTGACCCCGCCTTGCAAATCGCCCGTGAGCAGGCGCACTCGCGTCCTGACGCCCTGACCCCGCTGTGGCTGCTCACGCTCCTCGGCGTCCTGCTCGCTTCCTGGCGCGAAGCCGCCAAACAATAAATTCCATGAGTTTCGCCGAACCCGCCTGGCTCCTCATTCTGCCCGCACTGGCTTTGCTGGCCTGGCAGTGGCCGCGCTTGGAATTAAAACGCCCGTTGCGTATGCTGTGCCTGCTCCTGCTGACCCTCGCGCTCGCCCATCCGCAATGGCCCCTGCTGGGGCCCGGAGTGGATTTGTGGGTCCTGACCGACCGCTCCGACTCCGCCGCGGACCTGCTGGGCCCGCGCCTGCCCGAATGGGAAAGCCTCCTGCGCCGCAACATGGGCGCGCAGGACCACCTCCATTTTGTGGATTTCGGCGAAGATGCCAATGTCCGCGCCGACGAGCCCGGTGCGGTTTCCGAAGTGCAAACCCACCAGACCCGCATCGCCAACGCCCTCCAGCTCGCCGTCTTGCAGCGCGATGAAAAACGCGCCACCCGCTTCCTGCTGCTTACGGACGGCTATTCGACCGAACCGCTCGACGGCACGACCGAACTGCTCACCAATGCCGCCATCCCGCTGGACCTCCGCCTCGTGGCCCGTTCCGGCGGAACCGATTTCCAGGTGGACTCCATCCAGGCGCCCCCGCGCGTGCAGGCCGGCGAACCATTTATTCTGGACGTTTACCTGCGGGTGGATGGCGTCGCCACTGCTTCGGTGCCCTACCAAATTGAACGCGACGGCGCGGTGGTCGCCCGGGGCCGAGCGGATTTCCAAAATGGTGCCGCCCGGGTGCGTCTTACCGACCATCTGGCCAAACCCGGCGCGGCTCACTTCGTCGCCCGCGTGTTGCCGGAAAATGATCCGCTCCCGGGTAACAACGCCGCGGAAACCTGGGTCGAGGCCGTGGCCGGCCCGCGCATCCTGCTCGTTTCCGCCTATCCCGACGACCCCGTCGCCAAGACCTTAACGGCACAAGGCCTGACTGTGGACCTCGAAACCAATCCCGCCTCGCTCCATGTCGGACGCCTGACGGGTGCCCGCGCCCTGATCATTGACAACGTGCCCGCCCACAAATTGCCGGAGGAATTTTTGCACGCCGCCGAATTTTTCGTCCGCGATCAGGGCGGCGGACTGTTGATGCTCGGGGGCAAAAACAGCTTCGGTTCCGGCGGCTATGCAGGCTCACCCATCGATAATGTCCTGCCGGTCTCGCTCGAACTGCGCCAGGAACAGCACAAGCTGGCCGTGGCCATGGTCGTCGCCCTGGACCGTTCCGGCTCGATGAGCGCAGCCGTGCCGGGCGGCGGGGGCACCCGCATCAAGATGGACCTCGCCGACGCCGGCGCCGCCGAGGCCATTCGCCAGCTCGGCCCCCAGGACGCCATCGCGGTCTTCGCCGTGGACACCCAGTCACATCTCATCGTGCCGCTGATGAACGTCTCCAATCAGCGCGATCAGATGATTGACCTCGTCACCCACATCACCAGCAACGGCGGCGGCATTTACGTTTACACGGCCCTCAAGGACTCCTGGGCCGAGTTGCAAAAGGCCCAGGCCGGCCAGAAGCACATCATCATCTTTGCCGATGCCAACGACGCCACGCAGGAGATCGGCAATTACCAGGACATCCTCAAGCAAATCACCGATGGCGGCGCGACCGTCTCGGTCATTGGCCTGGGCACCAGCTCGGATTCCGGCGCCGCCTACCTCGATGACGTCGCGCGCCTGGGCAATGGCCGCATCTTTTACGCCGCCGATGCCAACGACCTCCCGTCGGTTTTCACTCAGGACACGGTCGCCGTGGCCCGTTCCACGTTTGTGGACCAGGCTACGCCGCTCAAGCCGGCTGCCGCGTGGTCCGAGCTGGCCGCGCACAATCTCACCTGGCCCAAAAGTGTGGATGGCTATAACCTCTGCTACCTCCAGCCCCATGCCGCTCAAGCCGCGCTGACGGATGACGACGACAAGGCCCCTCTTGTGGCGTTCTGGCAGCGCGGCGCCGGACGCGCCGCTGCGGTCACTTTTCCGCTGGCCGGCCCGTTTTCCGATGCCGCGCGCGTGTGGCCCGCCTACGGGGATTTTGTCACCACCCTGGCCCGCTGGCTGATGGGCCCGGACACCCCCGAAGGCATCGGCGTGAAAGCACGCATTGACGGCGACCAATTGGTCGTGGACCTGCTTTATGATCAGAGTTGGGAAAATGAACTGGCGCGTAATTTCCCGCAGGCGGAATACACGCAACGCGGCTACAACGAACGCCAGCCGCTGATTTGGCAGCGCCTGCAGCCCGGCCACTTCCAGACGCGGGCCCGCCTCGCGCCCGGGCGTCCCACGGTGGGTGTCGTGTCGGTCGGCAAATACACGCTGCCCTTCGGCCCGCTCGCGCCGGGTTCAAACATCGAATGGCTCCGCGACCCCGCCGGCCCGCGTGCCTTGCGCACGCTCTCCGCGGTAACGGGCGGGGAGGAACTCGTCGAGTTGCGCGATGCCTGGCGCGATACCGGCCAGCAACGCCTGCGCGACTTGCGCCCCCTCCTCCTGATAATGTTGGCGCTGGCCCTTCTCGCCGAGGCGACCGCCACCCGGCTCGGTTTCTTGACTCATTGGGCCGGATTAAAAGTCCGGCTGCCTTTCCTCCATGGCTCTCGTCCATCAGCTCCCCCACCCACTAAAAGCTGAGCCACCGCAAAAACTCACTTCATCTGGCGCAAAGTATCGAGCGTGGCCGCCGGCACACCAAAAACCGTCCCGTGGCGGATGCCCTTGGGTGCTTGCAACTGGCTCGATAGATCCGTCCATTTCTCCCAGTCCGTAGTCGCCATCACGCCGTATTGGTGGGTTCGGTATTTGTCGAAGTAAACCAACCAGCGGTCGCCAATCTTAATCGCTGTCGGTCCCTCCGCCCAGTCGTGTCCGCTGAACGGCGCGGAGGGTTTCACATACGGGCCCTCGGCTTTGTCGCTATAGACAACCTTCAGGTTCTTTTGCGGTGTGAACGGCGCATTGGTCTCGTCCTTAAAAACCATGACATAACGCGGGCCGTCGTGAACGATTGTGGCATCAATGACATTGAAGCCAGGATCAAAGAAAACCGCCTCCGGGGTGATGTCCTTGAAATCCTTGGTCTTCGCATAATAAATCCGGTTGTTGTAACCGGGATCCTTGGCAGTCGAGTCCTGGCCGTCCGTCGCGGGAAATTTCCCCGGAACCGTCGAGGACCAATAAATCAGCCACTGCTTGTTCGCCTCGTCATAAAAAACTTCCGGCGCCCAGGTGTTATGCACCTTCGGCTCCGGCGCCATCACCGGCAGGTATTTCTGCTCCGACCAATGGATCAGGTCCTTCGACTCGGCGTAACCGATGCCGTTGTCGTTCCAGCCGGTCGTCCAGACCAGGTGGTATACGCCGTCCGGCCCTTGGGCGATGCACGGGTCGCGCATCAACTTGCCTCCGACAGTCGGCTTTAAAAATGGCTGGTCATGGTTCAACGGTGTCCACTTCAAGCCGTCTTCGCTCGTCGCCAAATGCAGCCCGTCTCCGTTGCCGTTAAAATAGCAGAACAGCAACGGCTCTGCCGGGGCGCGCTGGGTGTCGGTCGGTTCGGCCGCAGTCAGCCCGCACACCGCTCCCAGTGTCCACAGGCACAAAATGGCTGTCTCTCGTGGAAGCCTCATGTTCAGAAAGTTTGAACAGAAATCCTCCCAAAACCGGCAGGTGCCTCAGCCCTGAATTCCCACTTCCACCCAGCGCTCAATTTTGTTGAGCGTCCACTCCTCCACCGAGCCCTCAATTTCGGTCCGCACCGAGTCACCGGGCTTTTTGCCGAGGAGGTTTTGGCCGAGCGGGGTTTTGTAGGAAATGCTGCCCTTCTCCGGGTTGCTGTCCCACGCGCCCAAAATGGCGTAGCGGTGCATTTTCCCGGACTTGCGATTGGACAGTTCGACCACTGCGCCGATGCCCACCACGTCGCGGGGGGCGTCCGTAAAGTCCGTCACGCGGGCGCGGGACATCTCGGTCTCCAGCAGGTTCTTGCGGGCCAACAGCGTGTCCTGCTCCTGCCGGGCCATCTTGTATTCCGCGTTTTCACGCAAGTCGCCCAATTCCCGCGCGGCCTGGATCGCCAGCTTGTTCTCGGGGATCCGCACTTGGATGAGGTTTTCATACTCCCGCTTGCGCGCATCCAGTGACACCTGCGAAACAAACAGCGCCTCGGCCTGGCGCGTCGCTTCGCCCGCCACGAGGCTTTGAATTTTGGGAAACTGCTTGATGAAGCGGGCCATCAGCGAACGCTTCGTCAGCTCCTCAAACCCCTGGTTGAGTAGCAAAGTCTGGGCGAGGTCGCGGGCCGTCTCATCATTGGCGTCGGCCAGCAAATCAGGGATAAGGTCGGGATCGTCGCTCAGCGCGTCCGCGAGCACGATGCGGCGGTTGCCGGTGTTTTGCAGGGCCTCGTAGTCAATTGCGTAGAAAACCGCGGCCAGCAAACGCGCGTTGATCATCCCGTCCACCAGCTTGGCAAACTTGCGCGAATGGCGGTTGCGGATAATCCACAGCAGCACTGAGCTTTTCAGCGTCTGCTCGTTCAGCCACCGGCGGAAGCATTCGGCCACCTGGTCGGCGCAGCCTTTATCAACGAGAAAACTGATGCACTCCGCGGTGAACTTGCCCTGGCTCGAACGCAGCAGGTTGATGATCACGTCCTGCCAGCTGTCGGGATACACCCGCGTGATCACGTCAAGAAACCGGCGCTGGTAGTGCGCGGGCAGTTGCTCCGCCAGTTGCGACAAATCTGGATGGGCCAGCAGGATCGAGGCTGAAGTCGGCTCCAGCGCCTCGACGTTGGAATGCAAATGGCGCGCCAGGTCGTTGCGCACCCACGCCCCGTGCAGCCGCTCGGCCGGCGTCAATTGGCGCGCTTCTTTGACTGCCGTGGCCAGGTCTTCGAAAATCTGCGGCAGGTCCTTTTCGATTTCCTCCACGCTGCTCGAGATCTGGTAAAGCTTTTCCGCCAGCAGGATTTTCTTCTTCGGCTGTTTGGTGACGTAGTATTCCTCGATAATCTCCTGCTCGGGGCGCAGCGGCTCCTCGCGCAATACATACGGCTCGCTCTTTTTCGTCGGTGTGGCGACGCGCGGATCCTTCGCCAGCGCCTTCTTCGCGCCGGACCACCATTTTTTAAACCGCTCGCCCAGCAGGCGGGTAAGCAGGTTTTCCAACTCGATCGGGCTCATCGCCCGGTCGGGTGCGTGCTTCAAAATATCAATGACCAGGTCCGCCGGGCGCTTTTTCACCAGTTCCTCAATCACGTCCTTTTCCACCCGCTGACGTACCAGCAGATTCGTCGCCGGAAGAATCTCCAGCCGCTCTACGCAAAACGCCGGGTCCATCGGGTGCGCCGACTTTCCGCCGTCGAAATCAATCAACAGTTTGCCCGAAGCCTCATCGTATTCCTGGATGAGACCGAAGCCCCAGCTCCGGTGCAAACAATAGGTCCCAGGCTGCATGGCCTCGAGCTTCGCGCGCGAGCCGGACAGACCGGGATTTTTTTCAATAATGAGATCAATTGCCTCTTTATTCATATCAGGTGACAGAATGCTTAGGGACATGGATGGTAGGGCTGTAATGACAAAAATTTCACGCGCCAGTCGGGTGCCTTTCAAACAGGCGTCAGACTGGCGTGCTTGTTACTGGAAATGAATGGCTTAGCCAAACGTTCGCCCCGGCCTGGTTGTACCCGATGGGGGCGGCGCCCGACTCTCGTAAAATTCCCGGCAAATGCGCCGGATGTCAAACCTCAATTTACGCCCAACCGGTGGCGCTTTCAGATTGCCTTCCGCCCTCCCCTGGAAATAATGACCTCTCGCGACTGTCTTTTTCCATCAACCACATCTATATTACTCACTTCCCAATCCTATGAGCACACATTCCAGCAGCACCGGCGCACTCGACGCCAGCAATCAGGAACTCGTCACCGAGGCTCAGGGCCTCCTCGACCGCCTCTCCCACAGCAAGCTGGGGGAGGAAGCCAAAATCCTCGCCGCCAAACTTCGCGATGGCGTGGAGACTCTCAAAACCAAATCCGCCGAAGCCGTCGAGGTCGTCAAGGCCAAGTCCGCCGAGGCCCAAAAACAGGTCAAGGTCGGCGTCGAAAAGACCGAGGAAGCAATCAAAGACCACCCGTGGACTGCCGTCGGGGTTGCCGTCGGCGTCGGTGTCGTCATCGGCCTGCTGATTCGCCGCGACTAACCCTTCCGGGGTGCCTCCAGCGCGCCCTGGCCAACTCCAGCCGGCATGATGCATCGTCTGCGCGCCGTCCTGACCACCGTGGTGGACGGCTTTAGCACTCGTTTCGACCTCGCTGCGGTCGAATTGGAGGACTTGCTTGCGCGCTTGGGCGTGATGGTCGGACTCATTCTCGCTGGCGCGCTCGCCGCCGGCTTTGCCTTGTTCTTCTTGAGTTGGGCCATCGTTGAGGCCATGCCGCCCGGCCACCGCTGGATCGCCGCGCTCGCACTGGCGCTGCTTTATGGAACCGGCGCAGGCTTCGCCTACAAGTGTCTGCGCCGCGCATTGCGCGAAATGCCCACCCCCTTCGCCACCACGCGCGATGTCCTGCGACGCGACATCGCCTCCCTTCGCCCGGTTGAGCCGGCCGCTTCTCCCGCACCTGACCCGACCTCCGGGGACAATGCCCCATGAGCGACGCCGGCTTCATTCCCTCGACCGACCACACCGCGCGCATCCGCAATTTGCAACGCCTGGCGGACCTCCAGCGCGAGCAATTCTCTTTGGAAATGGCGGAGTTGTCCTCCGCATTGCGCCCGTTTGAGATGGCGCAGAGCTTCGCAACGCGCCTGGTAAACGGAGTCTCTTTCGCCAGCCGCTTATTCGGTCGCGGCCGCTTGGGACTGGGCATCGGAAGCTTGCTCGCCAATCTCGGCGTGGGCGCGGCGACTATTGAGGCCGTCGAATCGCGCAAGTTTCCCTGGAAGTCTGCCCTCCTCGCGGGCGCGAGTCTTGTGCAAGTTGGCCGGTGGCTGAAAGATCGCCACCACCACGATTGATTCCACCCCTGCCCTCCCGGTGGTGAACGCTCCCCCCATCCCGCGCAAAGGCTCCGCCGTGGTCATCGGCAGCGGCTTTGGCGGCTTGGCCGCGGCCATCCGCACGCAAGCCAAGGGCTATGCCGTTACCTTGCTCGAAATGCGTGACGCTCCCGGCGGTCGCGCCTATGTTTACCGCGATCAGGGTTTCACTTACGACGCCGGCCCCACGATCATCACCGTCCCTTTCGTCTTTGAGGAGCTCGCTGCCGCTGCCGGTCGGTGCTTGGCCGATTACGTGAAAATTGTCCCGTGTGACCCGTTTTACCGCATAAATTTTCCTGACGGGCGCGTTTTCGACTACCGCGGCGAAACTGCCGCACTCGAAGCCGAGATTGCCAAGTTCAACCCCGCCGACGTCGCCGGCTACCGCCGCTTTCACGATTACTCGCGCCGCGTCTTCGACCGCGCCTTCACCGACCTCGCCGCGCATTCCTTCGATTCCATTTGGGAGATGGTCAAAGTCGCGCCGGACTTGCTCCGCCTGCGCGCCGACCGCTCGGTCTACGACACTGTCTCCCGCTACATTCAAGATCCCGCCCTGCGCCAGGTTTTCAGTTTCGAGCCGCTGCTCATCGGCGGCAACCCACTGAACTCCTCGGCCATCTACTCGATGATTCATTTCCTCGAAAAACAGTGGGGCGTCCACTTCGCCATGGGTGGCACCGGTGCGCTCGTGCGCGGCCTCGTGCGCCTGTTCGAGGACATCGGCGGCGTGCTCCACTGCAACGCCCGCGCCACGGAAATCGTGGTGGAAAATGGCCGCACCCGCGGCGTGCGCCTCACGGATGGCCGGTTTTTCCCTGCCGACCTCGTCATCTCCAATGGCGATGTCGCCAATACCTACCGCAAGCTCATCGCCCCCGTTCACCGCCGCAAGTGGACCGACTCCCGCCTGGAACGCATGCGCTACGCCATGTCCCTCTTCGTCGTCTATTTTGGCACCAACCGCCAATACCCGCACCTCCCCCACCACTCCATCATCCTCGGCCCGCGCTATCAGGGTCTGCTTGGTGACATCTTTGACAAAAAAATCGTCGCCGACGATTTCTCGCTCTACCTCCATGCGCCCACCCGCACTGACCCGTCCCTCGCTCCTCCCGGTTGCGAGAGCTTCTACGTGCTCAGTCCCGTGCCCCACCTCGGCGGCGGCCAGAACTGGAATGACATTAAAGAAGCCTACGCCGATCGCATTCTCGCCTCGCTCGAAAAGAATCATCTCATCCCAAACCTGCGCCAGCACCTCGTCTCCAAACTCATCTTCACCCCGCAGGATTTTCACGACTCGCTCGACGCCTACCTCGGCAGCGCCTTCCAATTCGAGCCCACACTCACCCAAAGCGCCTGGTTTCGCCCACACAATAAAAGCGAAGACGTGGAGGGCCTTTACTTCGTCGGCGCCGGCACCCATCCGGGCGCCGGTCTGCCCGGCGTTGTTTCCAGCGCCAAGGTGCTGGATAAGTGGATCCATTAATCTGGACGAGACCGTCGTTCCAAATTCCCGGCTTTTTTCCTTCATAATTCCTCCTGCATCCTTCATCCTTTCCTCTTTATGGACCGCATCGCCGCTGCCTTTGCCCGTGCCCGCGCTGAAAAACGCGCCGCCTTCGTGGCCTACCTGTGCGCGGGCGATCCCGACCCCGCCTCCTCCCTCGCCGCCTGCCGCGCGCTCATCGCCGGTGGCGTGGACGTGCTCGAACTCGGCCTCCCCTTCACTGACCCGCTGGCCGACGGCCTGACCAACCAGCTCGCCGCCCAGCGCGCCCTTGAAGCCGGCGTCAGCACCGAAACCGTTTTGCAACTCGTGCGCGACCTGCGTTCCACACCCAAGAGCCAGTCCCCTGCCAACTCGGTTCCCATCGTCCTCTACGCTTACTACAACATGGTCTTCACTCCGGGCGTCGAAAACTTCGTCCGCCGCGCCGTCGCCGCCGGGGTGGACGGTCTTCTCGCGCTCGATTGCCCGCCCGAGGAAGCCGGTGAACTCCTCGCCGCCTCCCGCGCCCATGGCTTGAAGAACATCTTCATCATTGCGCCCACCACGCCGCCGGCCCGCATCGCCCGCATCGCTGCCGCCGCCAGCGGCTTCCTTTACTACGTCTCCCTCGAAGGCGTGACGGGCGAACGCGCCGACCTGCCCGCCAGCATCCCCGCCGCCGTTGCGGAAATCCGCCGCCACACCACCCTGCCCGTCGTTGTCGGCTTCGGCGTGTCCAAGCCAGCGCATGTCCGCCAAGTCGCCGCTGTGGCGGATGGGGTCGTCGTCGGCAGCGCCCTCGTCAACACCGTTGCCGCCCACCTATCCGACCGCGTGAACATCCCCACGGCCCTCGCCGCCAAGTTTGCCGACCTGCGCCCCGGCCTCGCTCGCGCCGGATAAAACCATGCCGCTTTACCCCCTGTGCTTTTCCAGTGCAATTCCCCGCGCCCGTTTCCCCTTGCCAACGCACCCCGCCAGGCGTTACTAACTCGCCCCTTCGATAACCGATTGCCGACTCGAACACGCGCGGGCGTAGTATAGAGGTAATACGTGAGCTTCCCAAGCTTGAATCGAGGGTTCGATTCCCTCCGCCCGCACC
>CAZDAQ010000004.1:0-42428 GCA_964503425.1 uncultured Opitutales bacterium | reverse complement strand
CGCTGCTGGGTCTGCGGCCGCTGACCAACCCCGACGAAGGGCGCTACGTCGAAATCCCGCGCGAAATGGTGGCGACGGGCGACTGGGTTTCGCCGCACCTGAATGGCCTGCTGTATTTTGAAAAACCCCCGTTGTTCTACTGGCTGGAAGCCGGGGCGGTGTCCGTCGGCGGCATGAACCTGTGGGCGCTGCGGTTTTGGCCGGCGATGCTGGCGCTGCTCGGGTGCGCGGTCGTGTATGGCACGGGCCGATCCCTTTGGGGCCGTGATGCCGGCTGGTGGGCCGCGTGGGTGCAGGGCACCAGCCTGCTCTATTATGGGCTGGGGCAGATCATCATCCTGGACATGGCGGTGTCGGTCTTCATCGCCTGGGCGCTGTGCGCCTTTTTGCTGGCCGTGCGCGCGCCGCCAAGCCGGGAGCGCCGCCTGCTCTGTTACGCCTTTTATGCAAGCATGGCGCTGGCGCTGCTGACGAAGGGGCTGATCGGCGTGCTCATCCCCGGCGCGATTATTTTCCTGTGGATGCTGCTGTTAAACCGCTGGCGCGAATTGCGCCACGCCAGCCTGGGCACGGGTCTGCTGCTCCTGCTCGTGATGGCGCTGCCCTGGCATATCCTCGCCGCAGTCGCCAACCCGCCGCCGGGCGGCTGGGGACGTTTTTTTACGAAGGACTGGGCCGGGCAGGGCTTTGTATGGTATTACTTCTGGCACGAACATGTGCTGCGCTATGTGGACCCGGCGACCAGCGAACGCGTGCAGCCGTTCTGGTTCTTTTTTCTCATATTGCCAGCGGGCTTCCTGCCGTGGACGGCCTTTTTGCCCCAAACCCTGTGGAGCGCCTGTGGCGGGGGCTGGACAAAGCTGAAGACCAAACCCGAAACGCTGCTCGTGCTGTTGTGGGCGCTGTTTCCGCTGCTGTTTTTCTCCGCCTCGAGCTCGAAACTCATTCCCTACATCCTGCCGCTGCTGCCCGCGCTCGCCCTTTTAACAGGGCGGTTTCTGGCCGATGCCTTGCATGAGCCTGGCACGTTGCGCTGGCCGGTGCGCGCGCTGGGAGTGTTCGGCCTGGTACTGGCCCTCGCCCTCATTGTGGCGAGGCTCAGACACAATCCGCCCGTGCCGCGGGGTGCCCTTCCCTGGCTGGAAATGCTGACGACTGTGCTGCTCGTGGGCGGCGTGGCCATTCTGTATCTCACCTGCCGCCGCGCCGAAAATCCCCGCGGTGGGTTGCACGTCATGCTGGGCGTGCTGGCGGTATTCCTGCTGTTCTTCAGCCCCCTCGCCTCATTTGTGCAGCGGCCCTCGACCGAGCCGGTCGCGGCGTGGCTCAAGCCCCGGCTGCTCCAAGGCGACCGAGTGTTCACCCTCTGGGATTACGGCCCGTTCTCGGACCTGCCCGCGTATCTGGACGAAACCATCGGCGTCGCCGGCACTATGCCGGAGGAGCAGAAATTCGGCGCGATGCTCGAGACCGCGCAAGCCGCCCCCCGCTACCCCGGCCTCGCCGCCTACCTGGCGCTCCCGGCCAGCCCGCCACCATCCCATGCCGCCATCACCGCCACCTTGATGAACCCCTTCCTCGAAATCCTGCGCGGTCCCGGGCGCGTTTACGTCGTTGTCTCCGCCGACCAATATCCCGCGTTCCAGAAACTCTACCCCGACGCCGCGAACCACAAGTTGTTTTCCGACGGGCCTTTTGTTGTCTTCAGCAACCAGCCCCAGCCGGACCCCACGCGCCCGCTTTCCGGCCCTTAAGTGATTTCGGGGGACTTGCCGTCAGGCGCGGCTTAATCGCCGTGATTCACGACCAGTGCGGGCTTTTCCCCGCAGCACCCGCACTCGAATTGCAGCGTGACATGCGTGACGCCCCATTTCTCGCGCAGCAACTCTTCAATTTTTTCGCCCAAGGGCGCGGTCTCGCTCACCGGCCGGTCGGTAATGTCCACATGCGCCTCGAGATGGATGGACTCGTCGTTGAGCACCCACAAGTGCACGTGGTGGACGTTGCGCACCTCCGGCAGCGCCTCGAGCGCTTCCTGGATCTCGCGCACCGGCACGTCGTCCGGCGCGCTCATCAGCAGCACGCGCGTGCCGCTCCACACGATCGCCCAGCTCTCGTAAATCAGCCACAGCGAGATCAAAAACGTGAGCACCGGGTCAATCCATTTGAGCGCCGGGTCATACATGATGGCCGCGCCGCCGAGGATGACCGCCAGGCTCACCACCCCATCGCTCATCACGTGCAGATAGGCCGAACGCATGTTCAGGTTTTTCTCCGCGCCGCGCCGCAGCAACAGCGTGTTCGCAATGTTCGCCACGAGGCCCACCGAAGCCACGCAAACCATGATCCACCCGGTGACTTCCGCGGGCGGATAAACCAGCCGGTGCACCGCTTCGTAGAGCAGCCACAGGCTGATGCCGATGAGCACGCCCGAATTGACAATCGCCGCCAGCGTCTCCGCGCGCTTCAACCCAAAAGTGAACTGCTCGCTCGCCGGCCGGCGTGACAGGCGCAGCGCCGCATAGCTGACGAGCAGCGCGATGCCATCCGTCAGTGTGTGCAGGGCGTCGGACAACAGCGCCAGCGAACCGGCCAGCACTCCGCCCACCACCTGTGCAATCGTGATGACCGAGCTGATCCCCAGCGCCTGCAACAACCGCCGCGCCGGTACTTGCGAGACGTCAACATGCTCGTGGTGATGGCCCGCGTGGCCGTGGTCGTGCCCACAGTCATGGTCGGCGTGGTCGTGATCGTGGGGCATGGCAGTGGCAGGTTGCGTGGCTCATCATGCACGTCCCGCACCGCTTGCCAATCCCGGAGGCGAGCCCGCGGCTTCGTCACTGAAAATTAACCGTCAATTGTTTCGGGTGAAGCGGGGCTGGCCGATGGGGCCTGACGGCGTTGCGGGATTAGGGCCTGGGACCGGGGCGGACAGGGGTGTCGCCGGCTGGGGCGGCGGCGGAAACGGCAACGGGGGAATGACCGGGCTGCCGTCGGCATTCGCTGGGTAGCCGGGAATGGGGGGCGCCACGAGGTTCTTCGCCGTGAACATGCGCACGGGATTCATGTTCAGACTCCAATCCGGGTTGTCCAGGGTGCCGGTCAAATTCACCGTCACGGTGTTGTTGAGGCTGCTGAAGAGGCTGATGATCTGCGAAACCACCGGCACGTTCCACGAGGACAGTGGAAAGAACAGCGCCGTGAAATTCAAGTGCTCGCTGTTGAAATTATACAGCCCCGCCGACACCACGCGCGCCGACGGCCCCACTATCCGCAAATTGGGGAACCGGGCATACTGATGCGCGATTTGGATATCGCTCTCCGCGGCGTTCAGGTCAAACGAACCGAGGGGCATGAACGTGCCCGACAGGATGTTCGACAATGGCCCGAAGAGTTGCAACTGCCCCATTTTGGCCTCGTAAACGCGCGCATGCCCGGCCGCCACGAAGGAATCCTTGTTACCGAGGAGCACCCGCGCACCCATCGTCAGATCCATTTTCCCCGGACGTGTAAGGTCGTTCATCGCGTTGACCGCGGACTTCGGAGCCGCAGGCGTTCCGGCGGCCCCGGTGGGCGGCGGAGCCCCCCCCACGGGCGCTACGGTGACATTGGCCGGCGACGGCGCAGTGTGCTCATCCGGGTCCTTCATCTGACTAAGTGCATACAGTACCCCGGTATGGTGTCCGGCAATCAAGGTGACATTGAACGCCAATTCATTGCCGGAGCTCACGCGGTTGATTGCCGCCGTGGCCACGACCTGGCCGCCGGCAATGCCGAAATGCAGTTCTGGAATGTCGGTAAAGCTGTTGTAGATGGTCGCGTTGCCCTGCAACGAATCCAGCGGCACGTTGTAGGCCTTGAACGGCGCGGGCAGGCTGGCCTGGAGTTTCGTCACTGTGACATTCGCCTGCGGATTGGCCGAGCCGCCGGTGCGCAGATCCACCACAAGGTGGGGCGGCGTCGGGCATTCCAGCGGCCGAGTCAAATCCACCACGTCATTGCCCGCTAGCATCGCTGCCGAGGCCAGCGGCAGGGTGCTGTCAAACAGGTAGCGTATCTCGTAGTTTTTGTGATACGGAGGCATTTTCATCCACAGCATGGCGCCCGTGAGCGCCCCGCCTCCATGCGCGTTGGCGGCGAGATCGTAAACGCCCACCACGTCCTGCCGCAGGTAAATGCGCAGCGCCAGGTCGTCAATCAACACGCCCTTGGCCCGGCCCCCCGCCAGGCTCACGCTGCCAAACAGGGTCTGGTTGGCCAGCTTGTCCCAGCAGCCCTGGTAATCAATATCGGCCAGGGGCCAGCTCGCGCCGGGGACGACAAAGGCCCATACCTGCGGCCACCATGTATCCATATAAGGATCGAGCGTCAGGGGATTCAGGTTGCCCCGGGCCAAAATGCGGAAGTCCTGCGTCTTGAGGTTTTGCGAATAACTTCCCTGCACCCGCCACTGTGGATTCCAGAAAGTAACATTCTTGACGTTGAGATCCGCAGGCGTGAGCCGCCCCCGCGCCTGCAGCGCATACAGGTTGATGTTGTCAATGTGCGCGCCGCCGGTCTGCAGGTCGAAGTCCAGCGCCTCGGGCTTGAAGTCCGGCGCCAGCGTGATGTGCCCGTCCAACCGCGGAGGCCGGTCGAATTTGAGCGAGGCCAGCTCCTTCGGCATCTGCAGCCGGGCCGCTGCCAGGACCACCGCCGGATCGGCATAGGCGCCAAAATCCAACGCCACCGACCGCGTATGCAAATCGGCCTGCCCCTGCGCCTTCAGCCAGTAGTTCCCCCGCGCGGCATAATAATTAAAATCGATATTTGACCCGGAGGTCAAATTCACCACGGACGCCATGCTGTCGAAGGCCAGCCCATAGACCGTCACCGGGGAAATGATGCACCACGCCTGCGACGGGCGGCCAAAGACGCCCTGCGCGCCGTCCGCCAGTTGCACGCGCAACCAGGCCGGGCCACCTGCGACGGTGTCGCGCTCCTTGCCCTTCGCCGAGCTTTCCTCAAATTTCAGGGACTCGAGCCAGACGATCGCCGGCACCGCGGCCCGCACCGTCCGCCCGTCCCACTCGGCCGTGCCGCGCGCCCACAGCCGCCCGAGCGTCAGGTTGGCGTTTTCCACCGGTGGTTCCGCCCCGTCCACCTGCGCAAAGACTTTGATGGTCGTGTGCCCCGAATCCGCGCCCTCCAGGCGGAGCGTGACCGCCGGGTTTTGCGCGAGGGCGAAATTCTCCTGCATACCCTCCAACTGCCGTGCCAGCGCCCGGTATTGCGCCGCCAGCGTCGGTGCGGCCGCCAGCGGTTTCCCGGGCGGGACGGCCGGGCCGCCCGACACCGGCGCGGGCGGCACGCCGGGCGGTGCCACCGGACGCACGGGCACGACAAAGGTGCCCTGGGCCAGAATGTGGGCGTTGAGAATCCGCGCACGCAAATAATCGAGCCGCCACCAGTCGCCGCCCGTGTTGGCCACCACGAGGTCGAAATCCCCCACGATGGTCTCGCGCGTCCCTGATGGGGAAATCTCCGGCGGGCAATACAGCCGCGCGTTTTGCAGGCCCAGCCGGTTCAGCCCGAACTTGTGGCTCCAGGCCAGTTCCAGCCAGTCGGGCTGAATCTGCAGCGCCTCGGCCTCCGCCACCGGGTCGGGCGTGCCCGCCAGGTAGATCTTCGGCTCGCGCAGCCACAGACTGCCCGTCAAAGTGATCTCCATCGCGGAAAATCGCACGCTCACTCCTTGCGCGCGTAACCCCGCCTCGATGGCGTTGCGCACGAAGTCCGGCAATTGCAGCGGCTGATGCGTTCGCAATAGCAGGAACGCCAGCCCTTGCAGCACCAGAGAGACCACCAACGCCAGATTCAGCAAAGCCCGCAACAACCGAAACCACCAGGGGGGCCGGGCACGGGCGGTGGCAATCGGCGGAGTGGTGGCCACGGCGAGCCTAGGGTTGCGCGGCCGGCGCGGTGGCGGGCGCAGGATTGGCCGGAGCCGCGGGCGCTGCGGAGGCGCGCGGGTCAATGGGCTTGGTCATACCCTCCAGCCCCTTTTGGATCACCGCGGGCGGCGTGCGCGCCAGGGTGAGCGTGTTCAGCGCGTCAATCACTGGCTGCGTCAGGCGGAAAATCATCGGTGGCTGCGGTGTGCCGCCGAGCTGCATCGTCCCGCCGAGGCGCTCGGTGAAATAGCAAATCCACGGCGGTGTTTGCGCCGCCGCCGGATTCGTCCCGGGCAGGTGTATGTCCGCCACCAGTTCGTAGCGCCACGGTGTCGGCGTTTTGGCGTCCAAACCGTAACTGGCGGTGAAGTTCCCCTGCAGGTAGGAAGCGACCTCGAACTTGCGGACGGTCTTTTCCAGTGTTAGCACCGCCGCGCGCACCGGCTCCGGCGCGCTGGCCAGCGCAGCCTCCCAAGTGGTGTTTTGCGCGTCCAGCGCATAAGCGAAAACCGGCTGGTCCGAAAGGAGGTCCAGGAGCTTCACCGACTGCACCTCGGCAGCCGCCGGCAGCGCCTCCAGCACGCGGTCGCGGAAATACAACGGATCCATGGGCAGCCAGCCCAGCACCGCCGGGCCGACCTCATACACAAACGGCTCGGCCGGCGGCTGCACCTGCACATAATAGCGCACCGGCGTCACTTGAGAGTTGATGCCCAGGGAGAAAACCAGCTTGTCCGTCGGTGAAGTCTGCAAGGTGACCGTCCGCTGCGGATTATCCAACCCGAACGTGTGCAGGTCGTCCTTCGACGGCGCGTCGCTGGCAAAGCTGACGGCCTCGAGCCCGTGCAGCTTGTCGAGCAGTGCGGCCACGACTGCCGCATCCGCCGCATCCAGCCCCGGCAGCACCTGCCAGAGGCCGCTTTCCGATTTTTGCAGCTTCACGGTGGTGTTGTCGAACTGCAGCGACACCGCCAACACCGCCGCCGGATCGAAGGACAGGAATTTGCGCTCGCGCAAGGACTCCTGCGCATTTTGCAAAATTTCAAACGGCTCGGCCGCGACGGTGAAAATCGGCGGCGGGACGCCCCCGGCCGGCCCCTCCAGTTGCGCGTAATATTGCGCTGGCGCGACGGACAAGTTTCCGTTGACGGTGGTCAGCGGTACCACCCGCTGGCCCAGCAGCAAAGTCTGGCTGCCGCTGCTGCCGGTGAGCGTCACCCGCATCGAGGGATTCGTCAGGCCCTGCCGGGCCGCGTCCTGTTTTTCCGGCGGAAGAAAGTCCGTCACTGTCAGCGCATCCAGTTGCGCGACGACGACGCCCACCAGCTGGCTGTCCGCCGGGCATTGCACCGGCGTGTCCAGCTCCCATTGGTCGCCCTTTTTAACCAAGGTCACCTTCGGCGCGCCGAGGCCCTGGCCGCCGGCGGACGGCGCGCCGGTGCCCAGTCCCGCGTTGTCGGGCGGCGGGGCTCCGCGCACCGAAAGCCCCTGCACCTCAAAATACGGCAGCGTGAAAATGCGGTCGTTGCGCAGGTCCTTCATCGGCAGAGTCAAGTCCTGCAACAATTCCTGCGGCACGACGCGCACCATCTGGTCGGCCGGATTCATGATATACAGGCGCCCGCCCAGTTTGGTAGGCGCGCCGACGTAGAGCGTTTCATGGTGGGTCCCCGCGCTCAAGGTGAGCGTCAAACCGGGATCGGCCAGGCCGTAATCGGCCAGGGTTTGATTGCTGCTGGCCAGTTGGTCGGCCGGGAAGCTCGCCTCCTGTTCCAGGAACTCCAGCTGGTTGATCAGCGTTTGCACGGCGTAGTCGTTGGCCGGCCACTGCACCGGCTCGGTGATGCGCCAGTTGCCGCCATGCTCGCGCACCAGCACGCGGCCTTTCGGCGATTCCAGGAGCAGCGGACCGCTGATCTGGATCTGATCCAGGTCCACCATGTCCACCGTCAGCGGGCCGGAGGGCGTCAACACCTCCTCCGTCTGGCGATCCAGCCGCCACAGCAGGAAAAACACGGCCAAATTGGCCAGGAGGAGGACGAGGGTGAATTTCAGGCGCATGACGGCAGGCCGGGAAGTGGGTGGTGGAAGTTTGGCCGGAAAAACCCGGCGGGGCGAAAGTTGTTTTTCAGTTTTTTTCGTTGGTTCGGGGAAGGCCATGCCAGCTACCGGCGGCGGGCCAGATACACCCCAATGCCCAGCAGCCCGAGCAGTACCGGCGGCAGCATAAACCGCCAGGCCAGGCCCGCCAAATTCTCATGGCTCAAACCTACTTTGAATTCAAACGGCAGCTTCGGGGGGATGTTGAGTACGTTTTGGCGATCCAGGAGGTAGTTCACGGTATTGAGGAATAGATAGCTGTTGCCCAGCATGGTGAAGCGCTGGTTGCCGATGAAGTCCGCGTTGCCAAACACCATCAACCGCCCGCCCGTCAAGGGCAGCTCCACACCCTGGGAATGCTGCCCGGCGCCCAGCAATTGCTGCTCGGCCAGCGCCGCCACGCTTACCGGCCCCGGCAAATCCACCCCTTTGGTGTATTTCAAATCGCCGGTGCGGTAGTTGCGCTCGGCCCAGGCTTCCTTCGTCGTTCCGAGCAACTGCGTCACCCGCCGCCGGTCGTCCAGTGGCGCCGCCAAGTCTTCGCGCACCGGTCGCGTCGGGCCGAACCGCACGTGAATCTGGTTCTGCACCAAAAAGCGGGTGATGGGATGATCCGGCGCATACCCGCCCAGGATCATGTCGCCCTGCATGGCCTCGTCCGTAGCGTTGGGGTCAATTACCAGCGCGTCATCGCTGAGGATGCCCCACTGGTAAAACAAATCCTCCAGACCGGCGTGTTCCCCGGGCTTCAGCAGCGCCATCACCCGCCCGTTTACCTGGTCGGGTCCGTGCGGCTGGTTCAAATAGGTCCGCAACTTCTCCACCTCCTGCGGTTCGAACGGGATTTTGGGGGATGCGATCACGATCATTGCGGCGTCGTCCGGCACTTTGGCCCCACCGGCCGTCAAATCCAGTTCAGACACTGCGAAATTGCGCTGCTGCAGCGCCTGCCGCAATTCCGTCAGCCCCCGGTCCGGATTGGCGTCGTCGAGACGCATCTCTCCATGCCCGAGGGTGAAGTAAATTTTTTGCGGTTTGGCCTGGATCACGTCGAGAATTGCCGCGGTCACCGCGTTTTCGCCCAGGAACGCCGTGGGTCGGCCCGGGTCCGACGCCGTGCTCTTGATTTCGTAAAGGTCGGTCAGTTTGAGCGGATGCGAACGCAGCCCCTGGCGCACCAGCAGTACGGTGTCGGCCTCCAATCCTTCATGTGTCAACATCTCCGTGTCCCGGCTTTGCTTGAAGGTGTCCACTTCCTTGGTCACCAACGGCACGGGGCCGCCCAGCGCCCCCTGCGCGGCGTTTTGATATTCGCGCAGCAATTCGCGCATCTCTCCCAAAATGGCTGCGATTTGCTGGGCCTTTTCTTCATCCGGCTGGCTGGTGGGCAGCGTCAGGATCAGCTCAATCGGCTCCTGTTGGCTGACGTGCGCGTTTTTGTCCAGATAACCGTTGGTCAAGTAGGCGCGGGTTTCAGCGCTGAGCGAATAGCGGTGGCCCTCCGTCAGGTCCCATCGTTCGAAATGCCGCGATGCCAGGACGTTCAACCCCGCCACGAGTGCCAGGCTCAGCCCTATTTGCACCGCCCGGTTCACGCCCCGCGCCCAGCGCGCCACCCGATACTCCTCGAGCGACGCCTGCGCGGTGGAAATCCAGGATGTTAGAAAAGACATGGCGCGCATCCCCGGATTTTAGGTTCCCCCCCGTGCTTCGACCGCCAGCGTCGTCAGCCC
Source organism: uncultured Opitutales bacterium (assembly GCA_964503425.1). Lineage (GTDB taxonomy): Bacteria > Verrucomicrobiota > Verrucomicrobiia > Opitutales > JABDGR01 > CAZDAQ01. The sequence continues at coordinate 32,662 of CAZDAQ010000004.1, read as the reverse complement.
CAGGACCAGCAGCGTATTGCTCAGGTAGAGAAAGAAGGGCCGGGTGTCTATGACGCCGACGCTGAAATCCGCCAGATGCCGGAACGTCGGCAAATAATCAAATATCGGCTGCAAGCCCCCCAGCCATTCCAACTCCTGCGCCGGCAGTTTCGGGAGCAGGCTGCCGCCGATGACCAAAACAAACAGCAGGCTGAACGCCAGCATCCCCGCCACCAGCGTGCTGCGCGTCAGGCTGCTGGCGAACAAACCCAGCGCTACATACAGCACCCCGCTCACCATGACGAACAAATAGCCTCCCAACAGCGACGCCGGGTCCACCAGCCGCGGGTCCGCCCGCCCGATCGGCAGGTATTGCTGCGCAATCCATGGATACAACAGCGTCAACGCCCACAGAAATACGTAGAGCAAATACACTGCGCCAAACTTCCCCAGCACGATCTCCAGCGCCGAGGCCCGTGTCGTCAGCAGCGCCTCCAAAGTTCCCTGCCGCCGTTCTTCCGCGAGGCTCCGCATCGTGAGCAGCGGCACCATGAACAGCACCGGCACCCAAAACAGTTGGAAATACTGGGCCGATGGCAGCTCCACCTCAATCTGCGTGTCGTAAAAATACAGGATGAAGAAATAAAACACCCCCATCACCGCCAAAAACAGCACCCCCGCCACATAGGTGGAGGGCGACACGATGAGCATCCGCAATTCGTGGGCGAGCAGCGTGATAAAATGGCGCATGGTGAAAAAATCCTGGAGGAAAATCGTTGAAATCCGGGGAGCTTACTTTGTGTGCGGCGGCAAGAATGGCGCCGCCGGCTCGTCCAAACCCTGGCTCGTCGCCGCCATGAAAATCTGTTCGAGCCCCGGCTCCATCTGCGCGAACTCGCGCACCCGCCACTGGCCCCGGCGCATCGCCGCGTGCAGCAGCGCCTCGCCCGCCGCAATCTCCACCATGGGCGCGTCCAGCCGCAATTCGGCAAATCCGTCCGCATCCTTTGCGCCGCTCGACGTCAGCCGCAGGTGCCGGCTCACCTCCGGCAGCAGCGCCTCGAACGCCCGCACGTCCCCATGCAGCCGCAGCCGCCACTCCGCGCGCGGCAACAGTTCCCGCCGCAGGCTCGCGGACGTGCCCGCGGCCACCAGCCGCCCCTGGTTGATGATCATCACCCGGTCGCAGCACAATTCAATCTCCGGCAAAATGTGGCTCGACAGCAGCACCGTCAGCCGCCCGCGCAGCGAATCTATCAGCCGCCGGATGCTCAAAATCTGGTGCGGGTCCAGCCCGATCGTCGGCTCATCCATCAAAATCACATCCGGCTCGTTGAGGATCGCGTCTGCAATGCCCACGCGTTGCCGAAAGCCTTTCGACAACGTCCCGATCAGCCGCCGCCGCGCCTTGCGGTGCAGCCCGCACAATTCCATTACTTCCTCCACCCGCGCCTTCAATTTGCGCCGCGCCACCGCCTTCAGCCGCGCGCGAAACCGCAGGTATTCCACCACTCTCATGTCTTCCGGCAGCGGATTGTTTTCCGGCATGTAGCCCACATGCCGCTTGGCCTCATCGGGCCGCGAGGCCACCGGGATGCCCGCCACGTAGGCCCGGCCCGAGGTTGCCGACAGCAACCCCGCCAAAATCCGCATCGTCGTGCTCTTGCCCGCCCCGTTCGGCCCCAGAAAGCCCACCACCTCGCCGCGCGCCACTTTAAAGCTCACCTCCTCGATCCCCCGCACCCCGTTATACTCCTTGGTCAAGGACACCGCTTCCAGCGCCGGCGAGGCCCCGGAGGTCGCCGTGTCCGTTCCGCCGACGGCTGGCAGTTGGCTGAGAGTGCTTTCGGGTGGGGACATCGTAACGCGGGAAATCGAAAAATCGGCCTGTGAAAGCTGAGACACGCGCCTGCGGTTTTCGTTCACCGCAGGCCGTGCCCGGCTTTCACCAACCTCGTAAAGTTAATGTAGTTAAACACTCTTCAAGCCGAAATCAACGCCGGATGCAGCGGTACGTGTCCCCAGTTACAGCCGATAATCAATTTGTCATCCCCCCAGCCATCCATGTCTTCAAGGGTTCATTGTTCCGGTGCCTGGCTCGCCTTTCCCCGCCTGCCTGCGCCACGCCACCTCCAGCCCGCGCAAGAGCAAATCCGGGTCGAAATGGATGTCGCCCAGCCACGCCTTCGGCAGATTCCCCACGCTCCCGCCAGTGGCCACGACCTTCACGTCGCCCTCGCCGCGCTCGCGCAGTTCCTTGAGCACCAAGTCAAGCAGCGCCCGAATCATCCCCGCAAACCCCACCGCGCACCCAATCTTCATCGCCTCCACTGTGCTCTGCCCGATGCCCGACGACACCAGCAGATCCGCCGGGTCCAGCGCGGGCAGCAACGCCGTCTGCTCGTGCAGGTAGCGCGTCATGATGTTCAGCCCTGGTGCGATGATGCCGCCCTCATATGCCCCCCGGCGGTTGATGACGTCGAACGTCACCGCCGTCCCCAAATCAATCGCCACCACCGGCGTGCCGTGGCCGGCCACCGCCCCGATCGCCAGCGCCAGCCGGTCCTGACCGATTTGCTCCGGGTAAGGATACTCCAGCGGCAAGCCGAGGGCCGCGCACTTTTCCCACGTCAAATGAAACAACGGCCAGCCGGCCGCCGCCAACACCGGCCGCAATGCCGCGGTCGCCGCCGGCACCACCGAGCAAAACGCCATCCCTGCCGGCGAGAGCGGCCCGCGCGCCAGTTCCGCTAACTTCGCCCGCAGTCCCGCCGCCGGGTCCGCCACCTGCGGCGTCGGCACCGCCGCCTGCCACAGCACCTCCCCGTCGCGCAACACCCCCAGGTGCGTGCGCGTGTTACCGACGTCAATGCACAGGACATTCATGGGCGCGACCGAAAAACCCAAGAAGGCGGAAAAGCTTAGGCTCGGCGATTCTAAATCTTGTGGTCCTTAATAAATGAACCAGGCAGGCCCGGAAAAACATGTAAAGCACGCTTGACGCATGACAAGTGAGCTTTACATTGCTGGCCATGCACCCTCAATGGATCATATCTGCGGCGCTCGTTGCGCTGCTCCTGCTGGTCGGTTTCATCGGTGTCTTTAATAAAGCCACCTACCCGGAAAGTTTTAAAATGCCTCTCGGCGCAGCACTAAGGCTCAACGCCTGGGCGCTCGTCGCCATTGTCGTTTCGTTCGTTGCGCGCTGGTGCCTGAAGCAACCCGATTGGGCCCCGGCCCTCCGTGTGCTGGTCGCGTTGGCGCCCGTGCTGCCAAGTGTTCTCTATGCGCACGGCATATTGCGGTGGATTCGCGGCCTCGACGAACTGCAGCGGCGCATCCAATACGAGGCCATGTTGTTTGCGACCGCCACCATGGGCCTGCTCTTCATGGTCTTGGATCTTTTGCAATCGGCCGGTTGCCTCATCTCCTTCCGCTGGGGCTGGGAGGGCTTCTTTGCCCTCGCGTATGGCCTGCTGCTGCTCGGCTCGATACTTTCCAACCGCCATTACCAATGAAAAACCGCCTGCGAGAACTTCGCGCGGCGCGGGCATGGTCTCAAGCCGATCTGGCAGAGAAACTCCGCGTTTCCCGTCAGACGGTGAACGCCCTCGAAACCGGGAAGTATGACCCCAGTCTGCCTCTCGCCTTCAAAATCGCGCGGCTATTAGCCTTGTCCATCGAGGAAATTTTCTCCCCCGAAGAGGACTGATCGGTTTTTTGCCCATTTGTGTAACCTTTCGCAACTTGTAGTATCTTCATTCTATACAGCCCGACTGACCCAACCACTCAACGCCTGCCGCCCTTCGATCCCATGAAACCCATCCGCCTCCTCGCCATTGTCGCCATTCTCGGCCTCGCCGCCACCTCCATCCGTCTGGCCCAGGACCATGCGTCTGACCTAGCCAACATCACCGATTTGACCGCGCGTCTCGCCAATGCCGACAAAGTGGCCAAGGCCGCCGACGCCAAATCCAAGTCGTTGCAGGACGAGCTTGCCCAAGCCGGCAGCGCCCCAACCGCCGCGCCCGGCCAAAACACCGAAGCCTCGGCGGCGGCCCCGGCTGCCCCCAAGAAAAACCCCATGGCGCAACTCGCGGAGATGATGAAAACCCCCGCCATGCGCGATATGATCACCGCCCAGCAAAAACAAGCGGTCGAAATGAACTTTGGCGACCTCATCAAACACTTCAACCTTTCCCCCGCCGAACGCGACCAGTTCGTCAAGCTCCTCACCGACCGGCAATTAAACCAGATGGACATCGGCTTGAAAATCATGGGCGGCAACCTCACCGCCGACGACCGCGCCGCGCTCGGCCAGCAAAGCAAAGATGCCAATGCCGCCACCGACGCCCAGATCCAGCAATTTCTCAATGACGACGCCGACTACGCCTATTATCAAACCTACGTCCAGCAGCAGCCCGAGCGTATGCAACTGAGCACGCTCAACACTCAACTCACCAAGGCCGGCATCCCGCTTGACCCCTCCCAAACTGACAACCTCGCCAGCGTCATGTATGATGCCCGCAAGAATTTCAAGTTCACCACGGATTACTCCGACCCCACGGCCTTAACAAGCCCCAACGCCCTCACCGAGCAATCCGTGCAGACTTACGAACAACAAAAGGAACAGTTAGACAGCCAAATCGTTGAACAGGTCACTCCCCTCCTCACGCCCGACCAGCTCGACATCTTCAAGCAAAACCAGACGCAAATGCGCCAGCTCACACAAATGGGTTTTAACATGTCCCGCCAGATGCTGGGCGGCGGGAAATAAGGGCGCTTTTAATTCAACGGGCCGTCCTAACGGAGACTGCTTATCGAAATATTGTCCGGATTTCCCTTCGGCGCCTGCTATACTGTTGAATAGCGATGAATGGCGACACCGAACTCCTCCGTCAGTATGCCCGCGACCGCTCCGAGGCGGCATTTGCCGAACTGGTGCGCCGCCGGCTCGACCTGGTGTTTTCCGTGGCCCTGCGGCAGGTGGGCGGCGACATCCATTTGGCCGAGGATGTGACGCAAAAAGTCTTTGCCGACCTGGCGCGCAAGGCGGCAACGCTCTCCACCCATCCGGCCTTGAGCGGGTGGCTTTATCGCAGTGCGCAATTTGCCGCAACCGACGTGGTGCGGGCCGAACGGCGGCGGCGCGTCCGCGAACAGGAGGCCCAAACCATGCACGATATATCCTTCGACCCCGCGGCGGACGCGGACTGGGAAAAACTGCGGCCGCTGCTGGACCAATTGCTCGGCGACCTGGACGAATGCGACCGCAACGCCGTCGCGCTGCGATTCTTCGAAGGGCGGGCGTTCGCTGACATCGGCCGAACGCTCCGGCTCACCGAAGAAGCCGCACGCAAGCGGGTGGAACGCGCCCTCGACCGTCTCCATGCCCGCCTGACTCGGCGCGGCGTCACTTCCACGACCGCCGCTCTCGCCGGGGCGCTAGCGAATCAAGTCAACGCCGCCGCGCCCGCCGATTTGGCGGCGCGCGTCACCGCCTCGGCCCTCGCCGGCGCATCGGCGGCGGCCGGCGGCGCGGCGGCGTGGCTGGCGATCCTGACCTTTATGAACACCACCAAAATCACCCTCGGCATCACCGCCGCCATTGCACTCCTGGCCGTCGGCTCGGCCCTTTTTGAAGCCCATGAAGCCAGCCAGCGCTCGGCCGACCTGGTGCTGGCCAATCAGCAGCGCGACGAGCTGGATGCAAAACTTCACCGCTTGACGCAAGAGCTGCAGGCGAAGGCCGCGCCGGCCCAAGCCGCCGCAGCCGACAGCGCCCGTCTGCAAAAAGCCTCCGAACCGCCCGCCGATAGTGCGGCGGCCAGCGCCCCGATCACTCATGACACCGTCGCGGCGCGCTTCGCGCATGCCCAGGAATTGGCCAAAAATGGCGATTACTCCGGGGCGCTCGCGGAATTCCTCTGGTGCTACAATCAGGGCATGCCCCAGGTGCCGGATTACCGCGGCGTGCGAGACAGTTTTCTGCTGTCCAACCTGGCTGACCTCGGCAAGAACTACCCGGCGGCGCTCGACGCGTTGCGCGATCTGCGCGACCAGGCGAAGTCCCACATTCTCAACGACGCCACTGACGTGGGTGCCGTGCAGGACTTCAGCTCCCTCAATTCGGCACTGAACGACGATAATGCCACGATGGACCTCTTCAATCAACTCAGCCCCGACGATCCACGCCGCGCCGCTGTGGGCCTTGGCGTTTACAATCAATTGCTGGCCAACCAAGACTATAACAATGCCGTCCAGGTGATGCCTTATCAACGGATGAACGCGATGGTTGATGCGTTGACGGAACCGCACCCCGGGGTGAATTTGCCCGCCCAGGCGCAGGAAATCATGCACACGCAAACAGTCATGACCGGGGCCAAGTATGTGGAAACCCTCGCCGGCTCCGGCGACTTGACGGATGCGCGCGCCCTCGCCGACAAAATTCTTAACTACGACAATTCGGATGAAACCAAGGCGATCCTGCAAAGCCATGCCGCCCGCGCCGGCCAGCCGAATTTGTTTAACCCGCAACCGTGACCCTTGTGCGCCCCTAAAAGACCCGCTTCATTCGTAGACGCATCTGGCGCGCCCTATTTGACTCCTGGGCGCCGTAGGGGTAAGTTCCTTGGTGAAAACGCCAAACTTCTTCGGGAAACGCTTCCTGTTCCTTTTTGCCGCCGGGCTGTTTACTTGGGCCATCATGAGCGGCTTTAAGCCCGCCGCGACCACCCCGGCTCAAAGCCCCTCCGACACCGCCAAAAAACTGGCCCTGCGCAACAACGCCGCCAGCTTGCTCGACCAGCTCCTCGGGGACGAAAAAAACGTCAACCTCGTCCTCATCATCAAAGGCCACCGCGACGAGCTCCAGCAGCTCATCAAAAAAATCGCCACGACGGCGGATGCCCAAGCCAAGGAGCTGGCGGCCATCGCGAAAAGCGACCCGGCATTAAACCTCCACGCCCTCGACCTGCCCACCGGCGAAAAGGCCACCCGCGCAGCCATCGAAGCTACCAAGGAGCACGAACTCCTGTTTACCTCCGGCGCAGACTTCGAGTTCACGCTGCTGCTCTCCCAGGCCGACGCCCTTAGCTACGGCTGGCACCTCGCGCAAATCGCCGCGGACAACTCTTCCGACCCCGCCGAGGCCAAAGCTTTCACCGTCTTAAGCGCGTCGCTGCAGGATTTATACAAGCAAACCATCGCCTTGATGCGCTCCCCGCCCGCAAATTAGTTTACGCTTTCACCCCATACCCGCCCAGCGTAACATCCCCCGACTGCACCACCCGCCGCGTTCCATCCGCCAGCGTGAGGCGCAACGCCCCGCTCTCGTCCAGCCCAGTCACCTTTCCCCGCAGCGTGCCATCGGCGAGGCTCACTGTCACCTCCTGCCCGCGCAGGCTGTCGTAACGCGCCCACAGTCCGTCAAACTCTGTCGCAAAACGCCCCGACACAAAATCCTCATATGCCCGGACGCCCGCCCATGCTACGTCCGCCGCCACGGCATTGAGCGACAGCGCCCGCCCGCCGTTGAGTTGCTGCAACGTGCCCGCCACGCGCGCCGCCGCCACGCCCGGCCCCTTCCACCGCGCCGGATCCCCATTGACATTCAGCCCGAGGCCGAAAATCAAGTCCCGCATCACATCCGCGTCAATCCGCGCCTCGGTCAGCATCCCCGCCAGTTTGCGGCCTTCATGCACCAAATCGTTCGGCCACTTCACGCGCACGGGCAACCCGTAAGCGTCGTTGAGCAACCGGCACACACTCAATCCCATCCACAGCGTGAACTTCGGCATCCGCGCCGGCGGCAACCGGGGCTGGAAAGCGAAGCTCACATACAAGCCGCCCGCCTCCGTGCTGTGCCACGCCCGTCCCTGGCGCCCGCGCCCGGCCGTTTGCCGTCCGGCAAAAATCACCAGCGGCGTTTTACGCCCCGCCGCCAGGAGGCGCTCGGCCTCCTCGTTCGTGCTGTCAATTTCCGGCAAAAAGACCAGCCCCAGCCCGTTACGCGGGCCCGCCGCCGCCGGATGCCGCAACCGCAAATACGCCGCCAGCGCCTCCGGGTGCAGCGCCGCCGGCTCCTTCACCAATCGGTAGCCGCGTCCGCGCATCGCTTCCATTTCCAGCCCCTCACCCTGCAACCTCTTCAACCGCCCCCACACACTCACCCGCGACACGCCCAACAAACGCGCCAGCTCTTCGCCCGATACATACCCGCCCGCGCCCGCGCCGAGGAGTGCCGTCAAAACCGTGACTGCGGATTCATCCATGGCAGAATCCGCGCATTACATCGCCGCTTCACCCCGGAAGACGAGCCGATTCGCCGCCCACCACGCTTTTTGCGCCAACACCCGGCTAGGCTCAGGGATCCTGCAACTGGCGGTGACGCGCCACCACCCAACCGCCCGTCATCATCGCCACAAATCCTCCGAACACAATTCCCTCGGCCAGCAGCGGCCCTAAAATCGTCCAGGGATCCGACCGGCCAGCCCCGGGGGTTGTCCAAAAATCCATCGGCATTTCCGCAATGCCTGCAATCCCGGCGCCCTGCGTGTCGCGCACGGCGGTGCCCGCGATCGTCAGGGCGTCGTCGTCCATCATCGGCCGATCCAATCGGAGAGCCGCCACGAGCGAGCTGAGCACCGCGCCTCCCTTGAGCGAAGCCGTTTGCGTGTAGTCATTGCCCTCCGCAGCTTCGAGCGTGGCAACAGGCAGGCCGGGGTTGGCCGGAGCCACGCCCGGCGCGGACGGCAGGGAACTTGCCTCGGGATACACGCCAAAAGTTTTGCCCAGCGCCACTCCGGAAAAAGTAACTAGATTGTCCGCCCGCCAGTTCACCACCTCAATCGGCATCCCCTTGCCTTGAAGCACCAAATCGAAATTGGTGGTGGTGCCGACGATTTTGTCCGGCGCCCCGCCCAAAGTCCTTTGCCCTGGATCCAGCGTCCGCGCCTGCGCGGAAGGACCCCCCCCCGCGAGCAAACTGATAAGAAAGATGTGAAAATAAATGACTGACTTCATGCGAATTGTGCCATGACGTGCATTAGCTATCGTGGACAAAGATAGCATAACAAATGCCAAAAACCTAGCCAAACGTCGTAAGTTATATACCCTAACTAAATAGGGTTTAAACCCTAGATTTCATTGCGCGACCAAACGGTTACGCAATTGCTTCATTGCCCAGCGTGCGTGCTCGGCCACCACCGCATCCACATCCATCGCCGCCGCTTCGAGCGACGGCAAATCTTCCGCTTCACCGATGTTCCCCAGCACCACGCAGGCGTTGCGTTTCAATCTTGTAAGCTTTAACCGTGCCAAAGGCGTGCCTTGCGTGTGCATGCGAAAATCCTCCTCCGTCCATGCCAGCAGGACGCGCAAGTCCGGATAATCCCGCGGCGCAAACGCCGCCTCGCGCGTGGCCCGGGCCCATTTGTTCCACGGGCATACGTCCAGGCATTCGTCGCAGCCGAACAGCCGGTTGCCCACCGCTTTGCGAAATTCCTCGGGAATCAGCCCGTGGTGCTCAATCAACAAATATGCCAGGCACCGGCGCGCATCAAGTTGGTAGGGTGCGGTGATGGCCCCTGTCGGGCAGGCATCTACACATGCCGTGCAGGCCCCGCAACGGTCAGCCACAGGCGTATCCGGCGGCAACTCCAGCGTCGTCACAATAATGCCCAACACGAGCCAGGTCCCCAGTTTCGGGTGCAGGAGGATGGTGCTTTTGCCCTGCCAGCCCAGCCCGGCGCGGGCCGCCAGCGCCTTTTCCAAAATCGGTCCCGTGTCCACATAGGGCCGCTGCTCCCCACCCTGCTCCCGCAGCAGCGCGCACAACTTCACCAGGCGCTTGCGCAGCACATTATGGTAGTCCCGCCCCAGCGCGTATTGGGCGATCCGGTAGCGCCGCGCCGGCTCCGGCTGGTGGTAATTCAACCCCAGCACCACGAGGCTGCGCGCCTGCGGCGTGCCGGCGGCGTCCGCAATCAGCCGTGCCGGCTCCAGCCGCCGGTCATTGTTGCGCTCCAGCCACGCCATGCCGCCATGTTGCCCCTCGGCGATCCACCGCTCGTAGTATTCCCGGCGCAGTTCCATGTCCACCGGCGCCACGCCCACCGCCTCGAAGCCCAACCGCGCGGCCTCCGCCCGCAGCATTTCCTTCAAAACGGCATTGGGCGCGCTCATGGATAACCGGCAGCCTAACCGGCAAATTTCCCGCTGTCTAAACCTTTGCTTCCCGCCCTTCCTTTTGTTCCAATGGTGGCGCCATGCACCGATTCGCCTCCCTGTTTTGCGCCTGGATGCTCCTGCTTGCCGTAGGCTGCGCGTCCGGCTCCTCGTATAGCAAGCCCACTTACGTCGGCGGCAACGGGCTCTCCTTCAACTCGCCGGTGATCATCCTTGGCGCCAAGAGCCTTGAGCAAGGCGTGGCCGCCGAAAAACAGTGGCTCGCCGACCATTTCCCCGACGCCACCAAGACCGGCCAGGAATTCATCACCGTGGGCGACCGCCGCTTCGACATCTTTGATCTCACCACCGCCGATGGCCGCATCGTGCATGTTTACTTCGACGTGACGGACTTCCTCGGCAAGGTCCAAAACTAAAGGCACCGGTTTGTCCCGCGGAGTGCAGGCGGCGGCGTCCGTACCGCATGCTAGCCCGCCAAAAACGGGTTCGGCCCCGTGTGGCCCGTGCGCTCGACGAACTGTTCGCACATCAGGTAAAGGCTTTCCCGCACCAGGCCGCCCATCGTTTCCACCCGCGCAAACCGCTCGCTATGGTGGTAGGCGCCAAGTTCCGCGCTCAATTGCGCCACCTTTTCCGGCTTCGACAAGCTGGATTGGTCCATCGCCACCAGCAATTGCCCCACCCGCGCTCGCTCCGTCTCTGCCCGCCGGAAAATCAGCGCCTGCTCCTCCCGCTGGTATTGCCGCGCCGTCTGCGTGTTCAAGCGCTTCACGCAATACTCCGCCAGCGCCCGGTTTTCCTTGAAAAACTGCGGCAGGTAAAACCGCAGCCGCCCGTTGTAGGACTGCTGGTCGAAGTCCATTGCCCGGATGCGCACCTGCACGCCCTCGAAGTCCGGCACCAGCACCACCACGAAGTTATACGACCGCATGTCCCCCAGCAGCCGCACAAAGCACCGCTCGTTAAACTTCACCAGCTCCTTCGCCAGCCGCACCGAGGACACATTCGGATCGTGCAGCCACCGTTCGATGAACACATCCCCCGGGATGCCCCCGATGTGCTCCTCCACCAGCGTGTCCCCGTTGGTCAAATAATGCAGCCGGTTCGGCGAGAGCAAATGCTCCAGCTCTAGGCCGAAAATACGCGACGCATCCGCCCGCTTCACATAAAAATGATCAAAGTTGTCATTGTAGGAGTTGACAATCCGCACCCGGAACGGGTGGCTGTTCCCGAACGTGCAGTAGTCAATCCGGTCCACATACAGGTGCTCCATCACCGACTCCGTGCCCACCGCCTGCATCAGAGCGTAGATTTTTTTCAACCCCTGGTGCAGCCCGGTCATCTGCTCGCGCGGATAAATCACCGACTCCCACAGCGTGTCCCGCCCCGCCGCGTCCCGCAGCGGCGCCGACTCCGTGAACGCCGTCAACTCCTTGTAGGACACCGGCAGCGCCTCCTCCCGCTGCCACCGCACCAGGTATTCGCGCAATGACGTCCCCACCGGGTAGGACGGTTTCTTTTCCGTTTGCAGCACCGACAATCCCTCCTGGCTCATGCCGCCACGCTAGCTGCGCCCCCACCCGAAGGCAAAGGCGAAAGCCGCCCTGTCTCCGCTTAGTGTGTGCGGCTTTTCATTTTTGCAACTGACTTGTTCGTGTTTTTGCGCCGACGGCCATTTTTGGTCGCGCTTTTTGCGGCCACCCACCTTAACCTCTGTAATAATTATCAACGTCATGCACAAAATTAACCTCCTCCTCCTCAGCGCAACTTTGGCCTTTCTCCTCTGCGCCGCCACCGCCCACGCCCAAAACAACCAAACTCCGGCCGTCAGCCCCATCGTCGTCAACGGCGACTTGCCCTACCAGATCAACCTCTCCACGCAGGACATGGGCTCCGCCGACGTGCCCACCCTGCAATCTTACGCCATCGGCCAGGTCGGAGACGACTGGGTCGTCGTGGACGGTCGCACCAACGGCCTGCACGGCTTTATCGGCAATGGCACCCAGAACTTCCCCCCGGCCAATCAAAACACCAACGTCTGGGTCATTGATCCCGTGACCAAGCAAACCTGGAGCCGCTCCCTCTCGGACGCCAGCGCGGGCATCACCCCCCAGGAATTCAATGCCCTCTCCGCCACCGCCGCCGAGTTCTACCAAAGCGGCTCCACCCTCTATGTTGCCGGCGGCTATTTGTATGACAGCACCCACGACAACTTTACCACCTACAACACCCTCACCGCCCTCAACCTCCCGGGCATCGTCAACTGGGTGCAGACCGGCACCGGCTCGCTTGGGCAAAACCTTCTCCAAACGAACAGCACCGCCTTTCAGGTGACCGGCGGCGCGATGTCGCAAATCAACGGGTTGACCCTGCTTTCCCTCGGCCAGGACTTTGAAGGCCCTTATACAGTGGCCTCAAACGGCAATTACACCCAGCAGGTCCGCACCTTCAACATCGTGAACACCGGCTCCTCGCTCAGCATTGCCAACTACAGCGCATCCATACCTGACCCCAACTACCGCCGCCGCGATCTCAACGTTGTCCCAGAACTTCAAAGCGACGGCCATGGCGGCTACGTGCAAAGCCTCTCCGCCCTCTCCGGTGTCTTCACCGTCAGCGGCGGTGCCTGGACGGTGCCCGTGGAAATTTCCGCCAACGGCACCACCACCATGGCCGACCCCAACGCCCCCGGTACCTTCAAGCAGGGCATGAACAATTACCACTCCCCGGTCATCAGCCTCTACGACTCCGCCACCGACGCGACCCATTCGGTCATCCTCGGCGGCATCAGCCTGCAATTTTACGATTCCGGCAACAGCACTTTCATCACCGACAACAATTTGCCGTTCATTGACCAGAGCACCGACATCGTGCGCACCGCCGATGGCAATTACACCCAATATCTGCTCAACAGCGCGGCCTTCCCCAATATCAGCGGCCCGAATGGCCCGCTGCTGTTCGGTGCCGGCGCGGAATTTGTCCCCACCCCCGGCCTGCCCATGATTGACGGCATGATTGACATGGGCAACCTCACCGGCCCAACCCTGCTCGGGTATGTTTTTGGCGGCATTTCCGCCGACCTGCCAGACTTCGGCAATTCCACCGCCTCGAACACGATTTTTGACGTTTATTACACCCCCGTGCCCGAGCCCGCACAAACCACACTTGCCATCGCTGCCGGTGCCACCGTGCTGGTGGTGCTCAGCCGCCGCCAGACCCGCGCGTAACGCCGGATATCTCCGCCGGAGCAACTGCTATTGCCCAAGAGGCGCCGGTGGTTCGCTCACCGTCAATGTGGTCGTGTTTGAGGTCACCGAACCCGCTTCATTGGTAACCAGGCATTGGAACTGCTCGCCATTCATGCTCAAGTTTGTCTCCAAAATGAGCGTTTGCCCCGATGCGCCGATATTGTCGTCTTTGACGTTGCTCCACGGCGCGTCCTCGCTCGCACGCTGCTGCCATTGATAGGCGGGAGGCGGATCTCCAGCCGCCGAGACACTAAAGATCGCCCGCCGGCTCGTTCCCCCGCGGACTGTGACTGCCACATCCGGTGACTGCGCACTTATTACAGGTGGGGTAGGCGCTTTAACCGTTAGGGAGGCGACGGATGAAGTTACCGTGCCCGCGGAGTTTTTCACCACGCAGCGAAACTGGTCGCCGGACATTGCGGGCACCGGCTTGGCAATCGTCAGGCTCGCGTTGGTTGCGCCAGTGCAAAGGGGGCCGTCACTCAGGTTCGTCCAGGTCACATCCTTGGCCTTCTTGTATTGCCATTGGTAGGAGGGCTCCGGATTGCCCGCGACCATCAATAGATAGGTGGCGCCATGCCCGGTAAGCACCGTCAGATTGGCTGGGGAATCGCCCATCACTGGCGCCAAAGTTCCCGCATGCGCCAGTTTTAACGGCGGCGGCGCCGTCAAAATAGTGCCATGCCCACCCACGGCCACCAGCAAGGTCCCGTTGCTGGCGATGCCGTTTAGCGAATCCGGCGTGTGCGAGGCGGTCTCGCTCCAAACCACGCCGTCCGCGGAAGTAACGATGGTGCCGGCGGTCCCCACGATCACAAAATAATTGCCCGTCCACAGGCCGGCATTGAGCTTCTCGTCGGTCACGGCGAAAAGCGGCTGCCAGGCCAAGGCATCGAAAGAGGCGAGCACCGTGCCTTTCTCGCCCAAAGCCAGAAACAGCGTCCCATTAAAAACCACGCTTACAAGTTGCCGCCGCGCGACGTTGGCCGCCTGCACCCACTTTTGTCCATCAGTTGATGTCATGAGGATTTGATTTCCCGGCGCCACAAATAGGTGCCCGCTCCAAATGAGGTAATGCAATGGTGCGTGCGTTCCGGATGGTCGAGTTTTCTGGACAAATGTATGGCCGAATTCGTCGAACTGCTGATCCAACTTATTGCCCCAATCCAAACCGTCGGCGGAATGCAAAATGACCCCGTCGTCCCCGGTAGCCACCACCAGGCTGGCATTGGCCGCCACCCCAACCAGCCGTTCCTGTATATTTGTGTTTTGGCTTAGCCACCGCACGCCATCCTTCGACGTGACCAAAGTGCCAATGTTGCCCACCGCAATGAGCTGATTTTGAAAGGAGGCAATGCCCAGCAAGTCATTATTTGTCGGGGAACTCTGTCCAGCCCACTCGAGTCCGTCGGGCGATGTCAGGATGATGCCGGCGCTCCCTACCGCGACAAACTGACTTCCCGTCCACATGACCGCGTTGAGGTTGCTGACCGTGCCCGAGGCCCGTGCCGTCCACCCCCCGGCAGCCGCGCTTGCTTGCGTCGGCGTGAAGTTGATCCCTGCCGCCGCCAGCAACCCTATCGTCAGCCCTCGTAAAATTGCTGTTCTGTGGCGCAGCATAAATGTTGGTGGAGCGACTAAAACGCTGGCCGTCGCGTTCCGCTTGTCAAGGCTCCTGTGCTTCACCCATACTGAACCCACCACCTCACGAAAATATCCGCTTTGCATCTTTGCCCCAACTTGCAGTAATAATCCCCTCATCATGGCCGAAATCATCGAAATGCCGAAGCTCAGCGACACCATGACCGTGGGCACGCTGGTCAAATGGCTCAAAAAGGAAGGCGACAAGGTCAAGTCCGGCGACCTCCTCTGTGAGGTCGAAACCGACAAGGCCACCATGGAGGTCGAGAACTTCGCCAACGGCGTCGTTCTCAAGCACTATGTACCCGCGGGCGGCCAGATCCCCGTCGGCGCGCCCATGTGCGCCATCGGCCAGCCGGGGGAAAAAATCCCGGACGCCCCCGCCGTCGCCGCTCAGGCCCCCGCTCCTGCGAAAGCCGTCCCGGCCAAGGCCGCCGAGCCTGTGGCACCTGCTCCTGCCCCGGTCG
The DNA here is from genome assembly GCA_964503425.1 of uncultured Opitutales bacterium. Taxonomy (GTDB): domain Bacteria; phylum Verrucomicrobiota; class Verrucomicrobiia; order Opitutales; family JABDGR01; genus CAZDAQ01. Next base: position 17,139 of record CAZDAQ010000004.1, on the reverse strand, counting down.
CCACTCCTGCTCCAGTCGCGCCACCGGCACCCGAACCCGTTTCCACTCCCGGCGCCCGCATCAAAGCCTCTCCTCTCGCTAAAAAAGCCGCCACCGAAAAAGGTGTCGCCCTCGCCGGCCTTACGGGCAGCGGGCCCGGTGGCCGCATCGTGCGCGCCGATGTCCTCGCCGCCGCGGCCAAGCCTCCCGCTCCCGCCGCCGCCTCCGGCGGCACCGCCAGCTTCGCCCCTTCCGGCGGCCCGCTCGGTCAGGACGAAAAAACGCCTGTCTCCAACATGCGCGCCGCCATTGCGCGCCACCTGCTCAAGTCCAAAACCGAAATCCCGCATTTCTACCTCGAGCTCGAAATTGACGCCGGCCCGCTTACCGACATGCGCGAGGGCCTCAACGTCGCCCTCGCTGATGTGCCCGCCGATAAAGGCGGCGGCAAGTTCACCGTCAACGACTTCATCCTCAAGGCCTCCGTCGAGGCCCTCCGCCGCGTCCCTTCCGTTAACGCCTCCTGGATGGGCGACCACCTCCAGCGCCATGGCCGCGTGCATCTTGCCTTTGGCGTCGCCCTCGAAGACGGCCTGGTCACTCCCGTCATCAAAAACGCCGACAGCAAGAGCATCCGCCAAATCTCCGCCGAGGCCCGCGAGCTGGCCGCCAAGGCCCGCGGCAAAAAAATCAAGCCCGACGAAATGTCCGGCTCGACCTTCACCGTCACCAACCTCGGCATGTTCGGCATCACCGGCTTTTTCGGCATCATCAACCCCCCCAACGCCGCCATCCTCTCCGTCGGTGCCACTATCAAGAAGCCCGTCGTGGACGCCAACAACCAGATCGTCATTGGCCGCCGCATGAACATCGGCCTCGCCGGCGACCATCGCGTCATCGACGGCGCCGTCGCCGCCCAGTTCCTCCAGGCCCTCCGCACCCTGCTCGAAACCCCGGCGCTCTTGCTGCTGGGTTAATTGATATCTACCCGACCGAGTTTCGCCAAAGCCTGGCGCCCTATCCCCGCTTCGCGGGAGGTTGCCTCGCCTTCAGCATTCTGCATTCTAAATTCAGAATTCTGCATTTATCCGCATGGAGGCCACCGCAAACACGTCCAGCACCATACCCAACGCCACCGCGCGTGAATTGGTCAAGCAGGACACCGACCTGCACATCCTCAGCGACTGGATTGAGCCGGGCAGCCGCGTCCTCGACCTCGGCTGTGGGCGCGGCATCCTGCTCGAACACCTCCAGCAAACCAAGCGCGCCCAAGTCATGGGCGTGGACAACGACCTCCACAAAATTATTGATTGCGTCGCCCGCGGCGTCCCCGTCTACCAGGGCGACATTCTCGATGTCCTCAGCATTTTCCCCGACAACTCCTTCGACTGGGTCGTCTGCTCCCGCACGATTCAGGAGCTCGCCCAGCCCGCGGTAGTCTTGGATCGCGCCCTGAGCGTGGGCCGCCGCGTAGCCGTCGGCTTTGTCAACCACGGCTTCTGGATCAACCGCTGGAACATGCTGTGGCGCGGCCACCGCGTGCAAAACGAGGTTTACCCCGAGCCGTGGTATGACAGCCACCCGACCAATCCCGTCGCCGTCGGCGAATTCCGCCAGTTCTGCACCGCCCACGGCGCCCGCGTCGTCCGCCGCGCCTTCCTCGCCGGTGACTGGCGCACTCCCTGCCGCTTCTGGCCGCGCGTCCTCGCGGGCTATGCCATCTACGAGGTCGTCCGCACCCCTTGATTGGCCGGCCTGTGCGTTTCTATTTCCGTTTGCGGGTTCACCATTAAGGGGTTATGTTAGGAAATCATGTATGGACGACGTCCCCGGCCCCCTCTCCGCCCCAAGCGTCGCTGGCCTTGGGTGGTAGCCATCCTCCTGCTGGTAGCCTTTGGCTGGTTTTACCTTTGGGATGAACCGCCTCGGGATGACTCCGCCCTGCGCCTCCACCTCCCGGCGATTGCCGACGAGCAAAACGGCCTCGTCCAACTCCGCCATCTCCCGGTAACCGCGCTCGATTTCGACGCCTTCACCAAGTATCAAGGCGGGACGGACACCGCGCCCCTGCCCCGCATCCGCACGGACACGCCCACTCCCTTGGTGGACACCTTCCTCGCCCAAGCCCAGCCAACCTTCACCCAGCTCGACAAAGTCCTCGCCCTGCCCCATTTCGAAAACACCGGGGATATCTCCGGGGGCACCCCATTGCCCGACGTGCCCATCGCGTTCGCCGTGGCCCAGGCGCTCCGGCTCGAAGTCATCCGCAGCCTGCAAAAAGGCGATTACGCCACCGCGACAAAAGACACCCTGCGCCTGCGTCGCCTGGCTTCGCGCCTGACGGAAGGGTACACTTTCATCACTCAATACCTGAATGCCAACGCCGTCTATGGCCTGTCCGCCCTGTCCGCGCGCGACCTGCTCAACGCTCCCAGCCTGCCCGAAGCCCAACTCGACACCCTCGCGCATGCCTATGAAACCAATGCGCCCTCTCTGGCCGCGTTCCAGCGCACCCTCGACCTCACCTATCAGGTGGCTAACAGCCAATTGGCCCAGGCGTATCGCTACCCACCCAAGGCCCATGGCCTGGATTACCTGAAATTCCTCTGGGACCGCCTCACCTTCAAGCCCAACGCCACCCACCGCGAACTGGCGGATTTTTACGGCTCCTGGGGCAAAGCTCTGCAGCTTCCCTATGCCGACATTAATTTCTCCCCGCTTGAGGCCCGCAACGTGCACCCCCATTCCGGCCTCGCCTTCCTGGCGCCCAACTCCGGCGGCCACGCCTTCCTCATCTCCACGGCGCTTTCGCCCAAAGTCTTGCAGTATCCCTACTGGGAAGTCGCCATGGACCGGCTCCTGCGCACGGGCTATGCAATGCGCGTTTACTATGTCGAGCATGGCACCCTCCCGCTCACGCTCGCGTCCCTGGTGCCCCGCTACCTGCCCGCGCTGCCCTCACAACCGCTGGAAGGCCAGCCTTTCCAATATGACCGCTCCCGCGGCCTGCTCTACTCCGTCGGCACGTCTCTCAAGGATTCCGGCGGCAGCCGCTATGCCACCGCGCTGATCTCCACCGGCCCCGCGCCCGAAGACCCGCTGATGGACCTGTCGCAGCCCACGCTCGTGCTCACTTTTCAGAAGAAGTAATAGGCGATCTAAGGGTTGGCCGGTTTCGCAGCCGATCCCGTTGTCAGCAAACTCCCTGCCGTCCCTGCCGGCGTCTCCGGCACCACCAGCACGCGCACTGCCTTGTCGGCCCCGAGGTATTGCTTTGCTAGTGCGCTGACTTGGTCCGCCGTAATGCCATCATAGCCAGTCGGCAGTGTGCGTGCCCATGCCAGTTGCTCGGGGTGCGCCTGCGAGCCCGCCACCACCCGGTGCAGCCAGTATTCGTTGTTGCGCAGGTATTCCGCGAGTGACTTCCGCAGCGGCACAATCGCCCGGTTAAACTCGTCCGCCGTCACCCCGTCCTGCGCCGCCGCCGCGCCGATGGCCCGCATCTTGTCGTCCAAGGCCGCCGCCTTCGCCGGATCGGCCAGGCACAACGCCATGCTGTATCCAAATTTTGGATACACATCACTGGAACTGTTGTGCGCGAACGGGCTGTAGGCCTGCCCCAGCTCCTGCCGGATCTGCACCCGCAGCCGGTCGCCCAGCACTTCGGCCAGCACGCTCAGGCATCGCGTCCGCTGGATGTCGCTCATGTCGCACGTCGCCCAATAAACCGCGGCCACCGCCTTCGGGATCGCCGTCTGCGCGGTGAAGGTCTTGACCGTTCCGGCCTCCTGCGCGGGGAACTGCGCCGTCAGCGCTGCCGCGTAATCTGCCCGCTTTTCCGCCCGCGTCGGCAGCGTGCCAAAGGTCGCCGCCAGTGCCGCCTCGGCTGCCGCCGGGTCAAAATCGCCAACTAGCGAAATCTCCAGGTAGCTCTGCTGCAAAATCGGCGCCAGCCACGCGCGGATGTCCTCCATCGTCACCGCCTGCGCCTGCGCCTGCGGGGGCACTCCAAAACGAAAACCTCCGCCACTCACATAGCGCGTCACGTCGTTCCCCAGCACCGCCTCCACATCCTCGTGCAACTGGTTATATAGCTGCGGAAACTGCCGCCGCGCCTCTCCCAGCGCCTCCGGCCGGTATCCGGGGTCCGTCAGGTAGGCGCGCAGCAATTCCAGCTCCAGCCGCAAGTCCCGCCCATTGGTCACGCCGCCGAGGTCGAAGAAATCGGTGTCCACGCCGAAATTTGCGCCGACGGTCTTGCCCGCCAGCAGCCGCTCCAAGTCCTCCGCGCTGTGCTTGCCCACGCCGCCTTCCGTGAATACCGCGCCCGCCACAAAGCCCACCGCTGGCTGCGCCGTCGGAATGTCCAGCGAGCCGCCCCCGAAATTCACCAGCACGCGCACCTTGTCCGCTTCAAAATCCGTGTGCTTCAAATTCACCCGCACGTTGTTCGCAAACCGCAATTGCACGATGCCCAATTCGGGATGCTCCACGCGCTCGACGACCTGCCCTGGCGTGCCGGTTGAGGCATAGGCAAAAATCTGCGTCCCGGAGTCCGCGGGTTTTTCCACCGGCGTGGCCGCGCTCTTCTGATATGCCGCCGCCAGCGTCGCATCCGCATCCGGCAGGTCAAAATTACCGCTCATAAACAGCCGCCGCCCACCCTTGGCCCACTCCGCGCTAAAGGCCTCCAGGCAATTCGCCGGCGTCAACGCCGCCAGTTGCGGCTGCGCCCACGCCAGGTCGTCCGCCGGGCTCGTGAAGACCCGTTGGTCGTCCAGGCTGCCCACGACTTCATCGGACAGTTCGCGCGACTTGCGCGTCGCTGCAGTCTTCGCCGCTTCCTGGTAATCGTTCAACATGCTCGCCCGCGCCTCATCCACCTCCGCCGTCGTGAATCCATATTGCAGCGCGCCGCGCAACTGCTGCTCGGTCACATTCAACGCCGCCTGCCATTGCGCCGGCTGGCACACCGTCTCAATCGCCGAACCCTCCGCCGCATTGAACAGCGTGAAGTCCGAGGCGTCGCCCTTGGCAATCGGTGCGTCCGGCTGCCGCGCCACTCGTTCCAGCCGGCGCGACAGGATGAAATTCGCGGCGTCCAGCCGCAGCTCCATCGCCCGCCGGCTCGCGTTGTCCGGGCCGCGGGTGAATGGCGCAATTGTCATCAGCGTGATCGTCGTCGCCGGCTCCTCGGGGTCGTGGTAATATTTCGCCGCAAAACCCGCCGAGTCGAACTTCCCCAAATCCGGGTCGGGCCGCGCCGCTTTCGGCGCCAGCGACCCAAAATACTGCTCGATCAACGGCGCCAGGTCTCCCGGTTTCACATCTCCAACCACCACCAAAGTCAGCCGGTCCGGAGTATACCAGTTCTGGTAAAAATTCTCGAACCGGTCGCGCTGCGCCTCCTTGATCACGCTTTCGAGCCCAATGGGCTCGCGCAACGGCAGCCGCGATTCCGGAAAATAAAAGTTCCACCCCGCGACAAACGTCCGGTAGTCCACGTTGTCCCGGTCCCGCTTCTCGGACAAAATTACACCCCGTTCGCCGTCAATCTGGTCTTCCTGCAGCAGCAGCCCGTCCGCGTAGTCGCGCATGAGTTGCAGGCTGTCCGTGAGCAGCTTCCCCGAGTTCCCCGGCGGATCCAGCACGAAAACCGTTTCGTGGTAGCTGGTGTGCCCGTTCGTGTCCGTCCCGAACCCCATCCCCATCCGCTGCAAATCGTTAATCAGTGTCCCCGGCGGATAATGCGTCGAGCCCTTGAAGGCCGCGTGCTCGAGGAAATGCGCCAGCCCGCGCTGGTCCTCGTTCTCCATCAGCGAACCGGCATTCACCCGCAGCTCCAGGCTCACTCGCCCCGGCGGCTCGGCATTGGGCAAAATCAGGTAGCGAAACCCGTTCGGCAGCGTGCCGAAGACCGCCTTCTCGTCCGGCTTCAAGTCGCTCCCGGCCTGCGGCCAGGGCTGCGCGGGTGCGGCCGGCGTCTCCGCGGCGGAGCAAAAGGAAGCCCAAAGCAGCCCGCCAGCCAGGGCCAGGGGCAAAAATCGTTTAAATGTCATTGTGCGAGTAGGGTTTGCGGGGTTGCGTTTTCACCAAATAGCCGCTGCTTTAGGGCTTTTACGCCGGGAGCGCAAACCTTCCCGGCATCTGCCCATACGCGATGATCTGGCTGTATAGACTTTTGTTCCTTCCGGCGCTGCTTTGTTCCCTGCCATATTACGCCTGGCGCATGTGGCGCCGCGGCGGCTACCGACACGACTTCCATCACCGCTTCGGCCTGATTGACCGCCCGCCGCCCAAGCCCTCCGGCGTCCGGCGGCTCTGGGTGCAGGCCGTCAGCGTCGGCGAAGCCCAGGCTCTCGCCCCGCTCCTCACCCAACTGCGCCGCCCCGACCGCGAAATCGTCCTCACCACCACTACCAGCACGGCCTACCATATTGTCCGCGAAAAATACGCCCGGGATGTCCTCAAAACCGGCATTTTCCCCCTCGATTTCTGGCCCTTCAGCCGCAATGCGTGGCGCCGCCTCGACCCCGACCTCGCCATCCTCATGGAAGCCGAGCTCTGGCCCGAGCACCTTGTTCAGGCACGAGCGCGCGGCGTGCCTGTCGCCCTCATCAATGCCCGTATCTCTGACCGCTCATTCCGCCGCTATCGGCAATTCCCCGCCTTCGCCCGCTGGATGTTTGGCAACCTCCGCCTCATCCTCTGCGCCACCCCGTCCGATCACGACCGCTTCGTCGCCCTCGGTGCCGACCCCGCGCGCACCCGCCTCACCGGCAGCCTCAAATCCGATGTCTCCGTCCCAGCATTCCTCAACCCCGCCGAGCGCGCCGCACTCCGCGAAGAACTCGGTTTCGTTTCTGACCCTATACGAGGCCAACCTCTCGTGCTCCTCGGCTCCTCCACCTGGCCCGGCGAAGAAGCGCTCCTCCTCGAAACCCTCCGCGTCGCTCTTGCCGCCGGCCTCGATGCCCGCCTGCTGCTCGTCCCCCGGCACGCCGAACGCCGTCGCGAAATCATTGCCCTGCTCGAAAAACAATCCCTCCCCTGGCACGCCCGCTCCGTTTCCGTCCGCCCGCCCCAACCCGTGAAAATTTACCTCGCCGACACCACCGGCGAACTCCTTCGCCTCACCCAGGCCGCCGACCTCGCCTTCATCGGCAAAAGCCTGCCCCCGCACGAGGGCGGCCAGACCCCCATCGAGGCCGCCGCGCTCGGTGTGCCGCTCGTTTACGGGCCGAACATGAGCAATTTCAAGGACATTGCCCGCGCTCTCGAAGAAACGGGCGCCGCCCTGCGCGTGAACGACGCCCCCGCTGCTCAAGCCGCCCTCCTCGCCCTCCTGCAAGACCCCGCCCGCCGCGCGCAAATGTCCGCCGCCGCCCGCGACTGGCACGCGGCCAGCCAGGGCGCCACCCAGCGCACCGCCGCCGCCCTCGCGGAATTGCTGTAAGCTGCCACCGCGCCTTCTTCGCGCTTACGCCAGCGCCCGCTGCACCGCTTCGGCCAGGGTTTGGATGCTGTGCGGTTTCATCAATACTTCACGGATGCCCGCCGCGCGCGTCCGCTCCGCCGTCAGGTTCGCGCTGTAGCCACTGTTCAGGATAATGGGCAAATCCGGCCGGATTTGCTGCAGCTGCCTCGCCAAATCCATCCCCGTCATTTCCGGCATGGTCTGGTCCGTAATCACCAGGTCAAACTGCCGTGGATCGGCCTGCACCAGCGCCAGCGCCGCCGCCGGGCTCGTCAGCGCCTGCACCTTGTAGCCGAGTTGCTCCAGCGTCGTTTGCCCCATTTTCGCGAGCATTTCCTCATCGTCCACCAACAGGATGCGCTTTCCCGCGCCTCTGCTTATCAGTCCCGCTGGAACATCCCTTGCCGATACCGTTCCCGCATACGCGGGAAAATACAGATGAAACACCGTGCCCTCGCCTGGCTGGCTGTAAACCGTGATCGCCCCATCATGGTCCTGCATGATGCCATGCACCACGGACAACCCCAGGCCCGTGCCCTCGCCCGGCTCCTTCGTCGTGAAGAACGGCTCGAAAATGCGTTCCAGCGTCGCCCGGTCCATCCCCTTGCCCGTGTCACTCACCGTCAAACGCGCGTAAACCCCCGGTCGCAACTGCGGATGCGTCCCGGCAATAAGCGCGTCCACGGCAAACTTCTCCAGCTTCACCTCCAAACGCCCGGGCCGCTCCCGCATCGCGTGCCAGGCATTCGTGCCCAGGTTCATCATGATTTGGTGGATCTGCGTCGCGTCCGCCAGCACCGGCGGCGTGTCGCCCGCCAGGGAAATGCTGAAATCAATCGTTGTCGGTATCGTCGCCCGCAGGAGCTTTACTGACTCCGCCACCGCCTCGTGCAGTTGCGTCGGCACGCGGTGGACTTCCTGCTGCCGGCTGAAGGTCAGGATTTGCCGCACTAGGTTCACCGCCCGGTCCCCGGCCTTCGCGACGGTGCCCAGATATTCAAGCACCTTGGTATTGCCCGTGGCATGCATTTTTGCCAGTTCCGTGTAACCATTGATCGCCGCCAGGATGTTGTTGAAATCGTGCGCGATCCCTCCCGCCAGCGTCCCCATCGCCTCCATCTTTTGCGCCTGCCGGAACTGCTCCTCCAGCTGGCGCTGTTTCGTGATGTCCGCCGCCACTCCCACAATGCGGTAAACCCGTCCCTCTGCATTGGCCACGGGGAAGCCCCGGTCATGGATCCACCGCACCCCGCCGTCCGGCCGGATGATCCGGTAAATCTCGTCATACATTCCCTTGCGCGCCACCTCCTTTAATGCCGCCTCAACTCGCGCACGGTCGTCCAGGTGAATCGCCGTCAACCAGCTGTGCGGCGCCTCGTAGAGGCTCGCGCAGGTGCGCCCCCAGATGGTTTCATACGCCGGGCTCACGTAAAGCAAGTCACCGCTTTCACAATTCGTCATCCAGAAGACTTCCGTGATTTTATCCGCCAACTGGCGGAACCGCTCCTCGCTCTCTTGCAGCGCCGCCTCCGCCCGGCGGCGCTCGGTGATGTCCGTCACGACTGCCACCATGTATTCGCGATCCAGTTTCACCCACTTGATCCGTATCTCGACCGGAAACGTCGTGCCGTCCTTGCGGCGGCGCATCGTCTGCTCTTGTTTGAAGCCATTTGCGCGCACAGAGCGCACGGTCTCCGGCCATCCCTCCCGGGACCCGAGGATATCCACGTCATACACCGTCAGCTGGAGGAACTCCTCCCGCGTGTAGCCCAAGTCCATGCAGCCCTTTTCATTCACGTCCAAAAACCGCGCCGTGTCCGGATCCACCACCTCAAAAGCGTCGTTGCTGCGATCCACCAGCGCCCGAAACAGCTTTAGCGCTGACTCATTGCGCTTCCGCTCGGAGATGTCCCGCACCGCCGCCACCATGTATTCCCGTTCCAGTTGCACGCAGCGCACGCTGACTTCCACCGGAAACGTCGTGCCATCCTTGCGCCGGTGCACGGTTTCGATGCTCGTCGGGGAGCCGCGGCGGATAGCCGCGACCCGTTCCGCCCAGTTCGCGCGCGTCAACCCGGGATCCATGTCAAACACCGTCCGCGCCAGATACTCCTCACGGGTGTAGCCATGGTCCACGCAGGCCTTTTCATTCACATCCAGAAAACGCCCCGATTCCGGGTCCACCACCTCAAAGGAGTCGTTACCCCGGTCCACGAGCGCCCGAAATAATTTCAACGCCTGCTCCGCTTTCCGGCGCTCCCGCCGCAGTCGGCTTTCCTCCAACGCGTGACCCACCGCGGCCCCCAGCCGCGTCAGCCGGTCCTTGAGCAGGTAATCCGTCGCCCCCCCCTTCATCGCCTCCACGGCGACATCCTCGCCAATGCTGCCGGAAACGATGATAAAGGGCACTTCCAGTCCGCGTTCCTTTAATAATTCCAGCGCCCGCAATCCGTTAAATTGCGGCATTTGAAAGTCCGACAGCACCAAGTCGAGCCCGGCATGTAAGTGGCGCAGATACTCTGGTTCCGTGTCCACCCGCTGCCAGGCCGGGTCGAAGCCGCCGCGGCGCAACTCCCGCACCAGCAATTCGGCGTCAGCCGCCTGGTCTTCGACTATCAGAACCTGGATTTTTTGCGCCATGTCATCCTCCAATCTTGGGGGGTTCATTCAGCAGCAGCCAATACATGCCCAATTTTTGCACCGCTTCGACGAATCCCTCAAAATTCACCGGCTTGACCATGTAGCTGTTGACGCCGAGCTTGTAGCTTTCCACCACGTCCCGCTGCTCCTTCGACGACGTGAGTACGACCACCGGAATAACCTTCGTGCGCGGATCGCTCTTGATGCGCCGTAAAACCTCCAGGCCATCCACCTTCGGCAGTTTCAAGTCCAGCAGGATCACTTTCGGGCTATTTTCAATTTTTCGCCCGGCGTGCGCGCCTTCGCCAAAGATAAACTCCAGCGCCTCCGCTCCGTCGCGGGTCACATGCACGTGATTGGCGAGGTTGGCCTTCTTTAATGCCCGCAAGGCCAACTCCAGGTCCTGCGGACTGTCTTCCACAATCAATATTTCCACCACATGGTTTTCATTCATCGTTTGGTTTCTCCTTTTAAGGTAAAATAAAAAGTCGCGCCGCGATCCGGCTCCCCTTCGGCCCAAACCCGTCCGCCGTGCCGGTGAATGACCCGCTGCACGATAGCCAGACCCACCCCCGTGCCCTCGAACTCCTCCGCCCGGTGCAGCCGCTGGAACACGCCGAACAGCTTGTGCACATACCGCATGTCAAAGCCGGTCCCGTTGTCCCGGACATAGTAGGCCTGTTCGCCTTGCGCCAGTTTGCTGCCCACTTCAATCACCGCCGGACGGCGCTGGCGCGTGTATTTAAAGGCATTCGACAACAGGTTCACCCAGACCTGCTTCAGCAGCGCGGCGTCACCCCGGCAGGAGGGCAACTCGCCCACCTGAATTTCCACCGCCCGTTCCGGTTGTTGGCCCTGCAACTCTTCCAGGACTTCCCGCACCAACTTGCCGGTGTTCACCGTCTGCGTGCTCAGGGGCTGCCGGCTCAAGCGCGAAAACGCCAGCAGGTCATCTATCAGCATGCCCATTTTCTGCGCACTGCCGCGGATGGTCTGTAAATAGCGCCGGCCTTCCTCGGGCAACTGCGGCCCGTAATCCTCCAGCACCGCCTGCGAGAAGCCGTCCACCGCCCGCAGCGGCGCGCGCAAGTCGTGCGACACCGAATACGAAAACGCCTCCAGTTCCTTGTTCGCCGCCTCCAGTTGCGCAGTGCGCTCGACCACCCGCTGTTCCAATTCCGCATTCAATTGGTGGATTTTCGCCTCGGCCGTCTTTTCCGCGGTGATGTCGCGCACAATTTTCGAGGCGCCCGTGATTCTCCCTGCCGCATCCTTGACCGGCGAAACCGTCACGGATACGTCAATCAACCGCCCATCCTTGGCTTGGCGCAGGGTTTCAAAATGTTCCACGCTTTCGCCCTGTGTGATCCGGCGCATGATCATTTCCTCCTCCGGCAGGCGCTCCGGCGGTATGATCCGCGTAATCGTACTGCCCACCATTTCGTCCGCGGTGTAGCCGAAAATTCTTTCCGCGCCCGCGTTCCAGCTGGTGATGATGCTGTCCAGGCTCTTCCCGATGATGGCGTCGTCCGAATAGGTCACAATGTTGGCCAATTGCAAAACCGTCGCCTCGACTTTTTTCCTTTCAGTGATGTCGCGGATCAATCCCAGCAAATTGCCATCAGGCATGGTGGTCGCGATCACATCCGCCTCAAAAGTCGTGCCGTCCTTGCGCCGGAACTTCCACTCCCGCCGGTATTCGGCCCCGGCTATGATCGTCTCCAAGGCCAGCCCGATGTGCGGCTGCTCCCTCTCGGCCACGATATCCGCGGCCTGCAGGCCGATCAGTTCGTTGCGGGCATAACCGAGCATCCGGCAGGCGCTGGCATTGGCGTCGAGATAGCGGCTCCGGGAATCGGCGACGAGGATTCCATCCGGCGCGTAGTCAAAGAGCGCTTGGTAGCGCGCCTCGCTCTTGCGCAGCGCATCCTGCACCTGCTTGCGCTGGGTGACATCGCGCTGGGTGGCCACAAAGTGGGTGATTATCCCGCCGGCATTGCGCAGGGGCGCGATTTGCCATTCCAGCTCAAACTCCGTCCCGTCCTTGCGATAATTGATGGCTTCGCCGGCAAATACCTCACCCTGTTCGAGGTTCCGCCGAAGCCGGCTTAAGACCGCTTTATCCGTGCGTGGCCCTTGTAAAATCCGGGGCGTTTTCCCCAGGACTTCTTCCGTCGTGTAACCGGTCATCTGGGTAAAGGCTTGGTTGACAAAAATAATTTTGGGCCCGGGTTGGTTGAGCTCCGCATCGGTGATGACCATGGATTCTTTGGACTGTTCCACCGCCGATCCGAGGAGCCGTAACGCTTCCTCCACCTGCTTGCGCTTGGTGATGTCCGTCCGGATTGCCACATATTGGCGGGGTTTGTCGTCGGAGTTCAGGAATGGTACAATGGTCGTGTCCACCCAGTAGAACGAGCCGTCCTTCGCCTGGTTTTTGATTTCCCCGTGCCAGACCGCGCCGCGCGCAATCGTCGTCCACAAGTCCCGGATAAACGCCTTGGGATGGTGGCCGGAGTTGATGATGCGGTGGTCCTGCCCCAGTAGTTCCTCGCGGGCATACTTCGAGATCGCGCAAAATTTTTCGTTCACAAACGTGATCTTCCCGCGCGCGTCTGTCATCGCCACAATCGCATGCTCATCCAAGGCCGTCCGCAGGTCGCTGTTTTCCTTCATCGTTGCCTTGAGCCGGCCCTGGTTGGCCCGCAACAACTCCATCGCCGCGCTAATCGCCACCCCCGCCACAATCAGCATCAGCCATTGCGCCATGTCCACCGTCCTCGCAAAGGTGAACGCGTGGGTCGGTGGCATTAGAAAATAATTCGCGCCCAAAGCCGCCACCGCTGTGGCCGCCAGCCCCGGACCCAATCCGCCGGCATACGCACTCAGCACTATCGGGAGCACAAACAAGATAAGCACTAGGCGGTCGCCAAACCACGAAGCCTCGTTGATACGCACTGCCAGCGTCGCCACCGTCACCCCCACCGCCAGCACATACACGGCCCACCGCTGGCGGCGTCCGGCGGAGGGCCGGGCACGCGGTGTCGCTGCCTTCGTGTTGGGGTTGTCCATGGGGTCACGGACTTTGTTAACGCGCGTTCTACATTCTCTTCGGTAACTTGTTTGCTGTCTGCATCTTCTCTCTCCGGGGTTTCATTGCGGTAACCTTGGCTTCAAATATCATCGTTATCGCCATGACTTTCTTAAATATCAATTATTATTAAGTCAAGAAACTATTTTTCACTCAAAATCTGGATTTCTTAAGCCCGCGTTGCCCGGTCATTTCGCTCACGGCTCTTGCTGCCCCCGCTAACGCCGGGATGGACTATCCCCTGCCGATTCCTCATGCTCTTAATCACTTCCCGCATTCCGTCACCCCATGTCCACCGAAACCAACCCCCCGCCCCGCGTCCCCATCCCCGCCGACGGCTGGCCTCTCAAGGCTTACGCCAACGCCGATTTCCTCAAAAGCGCCGACGCCCGCCTCATCCGTGTCATGTGCGAGATGACCGAGCCCGCCGTCCGCCTGCGCAAATACCAAGTGGAAAACACATTGGTTTTTTTCGGCTCCGCCCGCATCAAGCCCCCCGAAGTCGCTCAGCAGGAACTGGATCAGCTTCACGCTGAAATCCGCCAAAAGCCCGCGCTCACCCGCGACCAAAAGCAGCGCCTCGACCGCGCCCAGCAGGCTGTTCTCTCCGCCCCCTATTACGAAAAAGCCCGCGAGCTCGCCCGTGGACTTACCCAATGGTCCCAGTCGCTGCCTGACCCCGCGCGCCGCTTCCCCATCTGCACCGGTGGCGGTCCCGGCATCATGGAAGCCGCCAACCGCGGCGCCCACGAAGCCGGCGGCATCAGCCTCGGCCTTGGCATCAGCCTGCCCACCGAGCAGCACGTCAACCCCTACTGCACGCCCGAACTCACCTTCGAGTTCCACTATTTCTTTGTCCGCAAATACTGGCTCTTCTACCTGGCCAAGGCCCTGATTGTCTTTCCCGGCGGCTTTGGCACCATGGATGAGCTTTTCGAAATCCTCACCCTCATCCAAACCAAAAAAACCCGCAAATACGTCCCCGTCATCCTCTTCGGCGCCGAATTCTGGCAGCCCCTCATCAACTGGGACCATTTTCTCGATCGCGGTGTCATCAGCGAAGAAGATCTGTCCCTCTTCCGCATCTGCGACACCGTCCGCGAAGCTCAGGACTACCTCATCAGCGAATTGACCAAGTATCATATTAACGCCTGAATACCCTTCAAACACGCAACGCCTGCCCACATGACCGCAGTCAAATCCGCTCAGTCCAATCCATCCTGGTGGCGCCGCGCTTGCCTGGGGCTCGCTGTCGCGCTTCTGGCCGGTTGCACTTCCGTTTCCGACAACATCAAATACCAGCAATCCGCCGCCGTCACCAACCAGCTCGACGAACATGCCTTCGTCCTGCGTCACACCCCTGCCGGCAGCTACACCTATGTCGCCGCGACCCCCACCCAGGGCAAAGTCGTTCTGGATGTCGCTGGCGTCACCGACCACGACGATCAGGATGCCATCCTCAAAGTCCTTGAAGGCCACCGCTTCGACACTCACCGCGATTGGGATGAAATCCGGGTCTTTTTCTACGAAAAAACCGTCCCCACCCCGCAAGGCGGCAAGTATGTCAACTTACTGCGCCAGGAAACCATTCAGTAGCGCCTCCGCTCCCGCCTCCTATAGCAGCATCCCTGCGATTGTCGCCGTCGTGTAGCTGGCGAGCAACCCGCCGATCATCGCACGCACGCCCAGCGTGGCCATTTCGCTCCGGCGCTCCGGCGCCAGCGACCCGATGCCGCCAACCTGAATCGCAATGCTGGTAAAATTGGCGAACCCGCACAGTGCGTAAGTCGCCAGCATGAAACTGCGTGGATCGAGCCCAAGCTGCTTCCAGTTCGAGGTTAGGTCGAGATAGCCCACAAATTCATTCAGCACCAGGCGCTCCCCCAGGATTTGTCCGACTGCCAGGCAGTCCTTAACCGGCACGCCGATCAGCCAAGCGAATGGCGCATTGATCCAGCCGAAGATGTTTTGCAGCGTCGCCGGATGCCCAATGCCCACATGCGCCTGCCCATACGTCAACCCGTAATTCGCCAGCGCAATCACCGCGATGAAGCCGATGAGCATGGCCGTAATGTTGAGCGACAGGTGAAACCCGTCACCCGCCCCGCGGCACAGCGCGTCAATCGAGTTCGCCGTCGTGCGCGGCACGGTCGCGGGTGCCGTCCCCGCAGTTTCGCTCATTTCCGTCTCCGGGAGCAGGATTTTGGCGATCATCAGCGCCGCCGGACAATTCAGCACTGACGCCGTCAGCAAATGCCCCGCCGTGTCCGGATAGCCCGCGGCCAGCCCCAGCGTCGCATACACCGCCGCCACCCCGCCCGCAATGTGGGCCATCCCGCACACCATGATCGTCATCAGCTCGCTGCGCGTCATCCGCGGCACATACGGACGGATCAGCAACGGCGCCTCCGTCTGTCCCATGAAAATGTTGGCTGCCGCGGACAGCGTTTCGCTGCCGCTGGTCCGCAGCGCCTTCCGCATTACCCACGCCATCACCCGCACCACGCGCTGCAAAATCCCCCAATGGTAAAACAGCGACGACAGGCACGACACGATGATGATCGTGCCCATGATCAAAATTGCCAAAACCACCGAGTTGCCCGCGCCAAACTTTGCCGCGAGCAGGTCCTGGTCCGCCATCGGCCCAAACACAAACTTTGTGCCCTCGGTGGAGCATTCCGCCAGCTTCTGCACCGCCTTCCCGGCAAAATGAAACAGCGCCTTGCCCCACTCTGTCTTCAAAATCAGCAGCGCCAGCGCGAATTGCAGCCCAATGGCCCAGATCACCGTCCGCCATGGAAACAATTTCCGGTTGTAGGAAATCATCCAGGCTGCGGCGATGAGCACCGCCCAGCCAAAAATGCTCCGAAATACGGGTTCCATGCGGGGTGCTTGGCGAGAGCCGCTTTCATGCCGGATGGCCGACAGAATCGTTACAGTCTCGTGACGGTGATGCTCCCTTACCCAAGCCCGCCCACGTTCTCCAAAACCCCCGCCAATGCAATCTCCAAACACCCCGCGCGGAGCGCACCCCCGCCTTCGCGGTTGCCGAATACCTCGGGAGCCGGTAGCGTTCTCCCATCCTTATGGCTGAACGCCCCCCATCCCCGCCTATGCTCTTTGGCGAGACCCTCGACACGCTCGTCGCCCGTCTCGCCGAAATCGGCCAGCCCGCTTACCGCGCCCGCCAAATTCTCGACTGGGTTTACAAAAAACGGGTCCCCGACCCCGCCGCCATGTCCAGCCTCCCGGCCAAGCTCCGCGCCTGGCTGGCTGACACTTTCGACACCACCCCCGCCCGCCTCGTCCTCACCAAAACTTCCTCCGACGTTACCGACAAGCTCCTGCTCGAGCTGCCCGACAAGTCCCTCATCGAAACCGTCGTCATCCGCGCGCCGATGGACGGCGTGGGCGCCGAACGCTCGCGCAAGACCATTTGCATCTCCACCCAGGTCGGCTGCGCCTACGGCTGCCGCTTTTGCGCCTCCGGCCTCGCCGGATGGAAACGCGACCTTGCCGCCGGCGAAATTGTCGCCCAGCTCCTCCAAGTCTGCCGCCAGGAGGACGCCACCACCCCTCGCGCCCGCGAAGAACTCGCCTCCTTCGACAACATCGTCGTCATGGGCATGGGTGAACCCCTGGCCAATTACGACAACCTCCTGCGCGCGCTTACCATCGTCAATGCCGAGTGGGGGCTGCGCTTTGGCGCCCGCCGGATCACCATTTCGACCTCCGGTCTCGCGCCGCAAATCCGCCAGCTTGCCGAAGAAGCCCTCGGCTTCCGCCTCGCCATCAGCCTCCACGGAGCGACCGACGAAGTCCGCTCACAAATCATGCCGGTTAACCGCAAATACCCCCTCGCCGAACTCATCCCCGCCATCCAGCACTTCTCCGAAAAGCATGGGCGCATGGTTACCCTCGAATTCATCCTCATCGCCGATGTCAACGACTC
>CAZDAQ010000003.1:0-44783 GCA_964503425.1 uncultured Opitutales bacterium | reverse complement strand
CAGCCAAACCAGAGGACAAGTAACCCACTCTTTAAGCTAGGGGGATATTCATCTTAACCAGCGTCCCCTTGCTCCCCGACCGGGAGCCGTCCGCCGACATGGCGGAGGGGGCATGGGTCAAAGTGAGGCAGTGCCCCCCGGAAACCGTTGAATAATTCATAAAGAAACGAGCATTCATTTTGGTTCCAAATCCATCCCGGGTTTTAAAGAATATGAAAGTGGTTAACAGACCGGTAAAGCCGCCGGAGATAATAAGGAGAATTGCAATACTGAGATTGTTGTCGTTGTGCAGACCCGGGATTATTGAAAAGGGAACGGCAACAACATTAACTAAAATTCCCGCAAAAGCATTGCGCAAGACGGGCTCAAAGACGAGACGGTCGTTGCAAGGCACATGACGAATGGAACAAACAACATACGCCTGTATGAAGCCAACCAGGATACCAATAAAGGGGCTCAGCAGAATGGCCATGATGCAGACATGTTGAAAGCAGGACGGAATTAACAAATCTGGAGGACGTTATCTGTCCATGTGATGATGCGCGCCGGGATCTTGCAGTTAATCGCCAGAGGAGCTAGGTTTGTTGCTATGAAAATCGTCATACCCGGAGGGCAGGGGCAGATTGGGATGTTTTTGGCGTGGGGGTTGCAGGGGGCGGGGCATGAGGTGGTGGTGTTGAGCCGTTCTCCCGTTCGGGAGAATCTGCGAGAGCGGGTGGGGCCGGGCGGTCCTCCTACGTCCCGCTCTACGGGACTTCGGAGGGCAATTCACGACTCAGGCCGAGTCGTGAATTGGGATGGGGAGTCGCTGGGGGAGTGGGCGAAGGAGATAGACGGGGCGGACGTGGTGATCAATTTGGCGGGGCGGAGCGTGAATTGCCGGTTTACGCCGGAGCACCGGCGGGAGGTGATGGAGTCGCGCACGAAATCCACCCGGGTGGTGGGCGAGGCGATTGCGCGGGCGGCGCGGCCACCGCGGGCGTGGTTGCAGGCGAGCACGGCGACGATTTACGCGCACCGCTACGACGCCGCGAATGACGAGGCGACGGGGATTTTGGACACGGCGGGGCCGGAGTGGCCGGATACCTGGCGGTTCAGCACGCGGGTGGCGCAGGAGTGGGAGAAGGCAGTGAACGAGGCGGCGACGCCGCGGACGCGGAAGGTGATTTTACGGACTTCGATTGTGATGGCGCCGGGCGCGGGCGGGGCGTTTGACGTGATGCTGAAGCTGGTGCGATTTGGCTTGGGCGGGAAGAACGGGGACGGGCGGCAGTATGTGTCGTGGATGCACGACGAGGATTTTTTGCGGGCGATTTTCTGGCTGATCGAGCACGAGGAGCTGGCGGGGCCGGTGAACCTGGCGTCGCCCAACCCGGTGCCGAACGCGGAGTTCATGCGGGGGCTGCGGGAGGCGTGGGGGGCCAAGGTGGGGCTGCCGGCGGCGAAATGGATGATTGAGATAGGTACGCGGCTGATGCAGACGGAGTCGGAACTGGTGCTGAAGAGCCGGCGGGTGGTGCCGGGGAAGCTGCTGGCGGCGGGGTTTGTGTTCAAGTTTACGACGTGGCCGGAGGCGGCGCGGGATTTGTGCCGGAGGTGGAAAGAGGAGAGGGGGCGGTAGGCTGGGGTAGTCTTCTGGGCCAAGGTTGCAGAGACCAAAGGGTTAAGAAGGATTTTCCGGCGCGGCCTTGCCAAACGCGATTGGGGTGTTCATAGTGTTGGGTTTTCCCCGGTGGCGACGCCGGGCCGCGCCATGATTAACAGCATTCTCAGCCTGTTTACCGGACGACACTACAAGAAGTTCGTCCGCAAGTGCGTGCCGGTGGCGGCGCGGATCAACGAGATTGACAAGGAGTATGAACGGCTGAGCGACGAGGGGCTGCGGGCGAAGACGACGGAGTTCCGCGAGCGTTTTCACAAGGGCGAGCCACTGGAGAAGCTGCTGCCGGAGGCGTTTGCGGCGGTGAAGAACACGGCGCGGCGGCTGTGCGGCAAGGAACTGATGGTGTGCGGCCAGCCGCTCAAGTGGGAGATGGTGCATTACGACGTGCAGTTGATCGGCGGGATGGCGCTGCACGAGCGGAAGATCGCGGAAATGGCGACGGGCGAGGGCAAGACGCTGGTGGCGACGCTGCCACTTTACCTGAATGCGATCACAGGGCGGAACTGCCATTGCGTGACGGTGAACGACTATCTCGCACGGCGCGACTCGGAGTGGATGGGGTATGTGTATCAATTTTTGGGCCTGACGGTGGGGTGCATCCAGCAACAGCAGCCGCCGGACATCCGGCGGGCGGCGTACAACTGCGACATCACCTACGGGACGGCGAGCGAGTTCGGCTTCGACTACCTGCGCGACAACGGGATGTCCACCCGCAAGGAGGAGCAGGTGCAGCGGGAGCATTATTACTGCATCGTGGACGAGGTGGACTCGATTTTGGTGGACGAGGCGCGGACGCCGCTGATCATCTCGGGGCCGACGACGGAGGAGAGCGACGCGCCGTTCATGGCGCTGCGGCCAGGAGTGGAGCGGCTGTTTAATTTGCAACTGCGGTTGTGCAACCGGCTGGCGCAGGAGGCGAAGGACGAGCTGGAAAAAGAGGACGGCGACCACCAAGGCGCGGTGCGGAAACTGTTGCAGGTGCGCATCGGGATGCCGAAGCACCGGCAGTTGCTGAAGCTGACGGAGAACGGCGGCGTGCGGAAGATGTTGGAGAAGTTTGACCTGGAGATGAGCGGGGAATTCATGCGCGGGGAGCGCTACAAGCTGAAGGAGGAGCTCTATTTTTCCGTGGATGAGAAGCAGCACCAGGCGGACCTGTCGGAACTCGGGCGCAAGACGCTGCGGCCCGACAACCCCCAGGCGTTCGTGCTGCCGGATTTGCCGAGCTTCATCATCGCCACGGACCGGCGCGAGGATTTGACGCCGGAGCAGAAGATCAAGCTGAAACAGGACGAGGAGGCGCGGTTCTCGACGGTGTCGGAGGAGATCCACTGCCTGTCGCAATTGCTGAAGGCCTACACGCTTTACGAGCGAGACAAGGAATACGTGGTGCTCGAGGGGAAGGTGCACATCGTGGACGAGAACACCGGACGGCTGATGCCCGGGCGGCGCTGGAGTGAGGGGCTGCACCAGGCGGTGGAGGCGAAGGAAGGGGTGGTCGTCGAAAAGGAGACGAAGACGTATGCGACGATTACGATTCAGAATTATTTTCGCCTGTATGAAAAGCTGGCGGGCATGACGGGCACGGCGGAGACGGAGGCGGCGGAGTTCAACGACATCTACCGGCTGACGGTGATGCAGATTCCGACACACCAGGACTGCATCCGCAAGGACCTGAACGACGTGGTGTTCAAAACCCGGCGGGAGAAATACAACGCGGTGGTGGCGGACATCCAGCAGGCGCATACGCGCGGGCAGCCGGTGCTCGTGGGCACGACCTCGGTCGAGGCGTCGGAAGTGCTGTCGAAGATGCTGAAGCGGCTGAATATTGTGCACAGCGTGCTCAATGCGAAATACCACCAGCAGGAGGCGGAGATTGTGGCGCGCGCGGGGCAGCGCGGCGGGGTGACAATCGCGACGAACATGGCGGGGCGCGGCACAGACATCAAGCTGGGCGAAGGCGTGCCGGAGCTCGGCGGGCTGTATGTGCTGGGGACGGAGCGGCACGAGTCGCGGCGGATTGACCGGCAGTTGCGCGGGCGCTGCGCGCGGCAGGGCGACCCGGGGCTGTCGAAATTTTACGTGTCGCTGGAAGACGACCTGATGCGGCTGTTCTCGAACGCGGGGGCGATTTCACGTCTGCTGGAAAAGACGATGGTGGAGAACGAGCCGCTGGAGCACGGGCTGCTGAACCGCTCCATCCAGTCGGCGCAGAAGAAAGTGGAGGCGTCGAACTACACGGCGCGCAAGCGGCTGTTGCAGTATGACGACGTGCTGAACCGTCAGCGCGAGGTGATCTATGGCCTGCGGAACGAGGCGATCCGCGGCGAGCATCCGCGCGAGGCGATTTTTGAACTGGTCGAGGAAGAGTTGACGGAACGGGCCGGAGTGCTGGCGGGGCCGGGCCGGGTGCCGGAGGCGGAAGCGCTTGGGGGCTTTTTGCACTGGGTGAACACGCATTTCCCGGTGTCGCTCAAGCCGGAGGACGCCGCGGGCAAGACGGTGGAACTCGTGGTGGAGCTGACGAAGGAGCGGCTGCGAAAGGCGTATGAGCAGCGGTGCGCGCTGGAGACGCCGGAGGCGATGCTGGCGCTGGAGCGCTACGTGATTATCCGCGCGATTGACCGCAACTGGCAGGATCACCTGACGGAGATTGACGATTTGCGCAAGAGTGTGGGGCTGCGCAGCTACGGCCAGCGGGATCCGCTGAACGAATACAAGTCGGAGGCCTTCAAGTTTTTCGAGCAGATGATGGAGCGCGTGCGGCAGGACGTGTGCGCCGGGCTGTTTACGTCGGCGACGAATTTGCAATCGTTCCAAAGCCTGCTGGCGCTGATGCAGCGGGCGCGGCAGACCGGGCCGGACAATCCGCCCGGAGCGGCACCCGCGGCCGCGATGGCGACGCTGAAACGTCCGCCGGTGGCACCGGGGGCTGGGGCGGCGGCGGCATTACCGACGGCGACCGCGACGAGTGGGACGGCCACGCGCGAAGTGCAGTTGCCAAAGGTGGCGCCACGCCCGGCGGAGCCCGCGGCGAAATACGGGCGCAACGACATGGTGACCGTGCGCCGTGGCGGAGAAACGCAACAGGTGAAATACAAGAAGGCCGAGCAGATGCTGAAAGAAGGCTGGGTTATTGTGCCGGAAAAGAAATGACACCGAATGCCGCATACGCCGCCAGCCGCTGTCGTTGACTTGAATTCAGAAGGCGGGATTCAGGAGGCGGCCCCTTGGGCGGGGTGGCGCGGGTGGCTGGCGGGGTTATGGTTCGTGGTGGCGCTGGTGCTGGCATTCCCGCCGTTCGGCTGGCCGGTGACCGTGTTCGTATTTCTTTGGCCGATGGTGTTGTGGGCGATGCGGGCGCCGTGCTGGAGGGGGTTCATGATGGTGAGCGCGCTGGCGTCGTGGAGTGCGTGGTTTTTCATTTTAATCTGGCTGCGATTTATTTACCCGCCATGGGGTTGGGTGGCGCTGGCGGCGCTGGCGGCGGAGGCGGCGCTATTCCCGGTGACGTGGCTGGCGGCGCTGCGCTGGGCGGCGCCGCGGATAAAGGCAGCGGCGGGGTGGCGGCGGTTTTTTGGAATGCTGGGACTGGCGGGATTGTGGGTGGTGCTCGATTGGGTGCGGAGCTGGCTGTTCAGCGGATTTCTCTGGTGCCCGCTGGCGGCGGCGTTCTGGAAGGTGCCGGTGTTTTTGCAACTGGCGGCGTGGACGGGGGAGGGGGGCGTGACGTTTTTGGTGGTGCTGTTCAATTTGGCGGCGGCGGGCAATTTACACCGTGCGCAATTTCGCGAAAGGAAGCTGCAGTTCGTGCAGTGGTGGGCGTGGTATAAGCATCCGGACGTGGCGGCGCTGGTGCTGGCGTTTATGATTTTGGTGATATGGTCGCCGTTTTACACACTGATACAGTTGCATTCGCGGCAACAGCAGATGGAGCGGTTGTTTCGCGCGGGATTGGTGCAACCATGGACGCCGGCGGACTTGAAATGGGATGAATCGAAGGAGCTGGAGAATTGGCAGGCACTCGCGAATTTGACGCTGGCCTTGCGCGAGCAGAACGTGGACGTGGTGGTGTGGCCGGAGGCGGCGCCGCCATTCGCCATTTCCGGGCCGGGCACGGAGGAGGGGCGTGCGGCGGTGCAGCAGTTGGTGGACGTGGAGGGGAAGCCGCTGATTCTCGGCGCGGTGGCGCTGGCGCCGGCGGCGGCGGGATCGAAGGAGAAGGGCGGGGACTACAACAGCATTTTTGTGATGAACCCGGGGACGGGGCTGGAGCCGGAATTTTACGCGAAGCAGAAGCGCGTGCCGTTCGGCGAATTTGTCCCGTGGCGGGACTGGCTGCCGTTTTTGGGGAAAGTGGTGCCGCTGGCGGCGGACACGCTGGCGGGGAAATGGCAGCAGCCGCTGCCGCTGCACCTGTCCAGTGGCAAAACGCTGCAGGCGGGGCCGCTCATTTGCTATGAGGATATTTTCCCGGCGCTGGCGCGACAGCAGGCGCAGGCGGGGGCGGACTTCCTCGTGGTGGTGACGAACGACGCGTGGTATGGCGTGGAGGGCGGGGCCTTGCAGCACGCGGCGCACTCGGTGCTGCGCGCGGTGGAGACGCGGCGGCCGGTGCTGCGCTGCGGCAACGACGGGTGGAGCGGAACCATTGACGAATACGGGTTCGGCTATGCGCTGGAAAAGGTGGACGGGAAAGTCCTGCCGAAGCTGCTGATGGACGATAACGGGAACGGGACGACGTATTTCCGCGGGGCGGGGGCGGTGTGGCTGAACCGCGACCGGAATTGGGCGGGACAGGAATCGTTCTACGTGCGCTACGGGGACTGGTTTATCGCGGTGAGCGCGGGGCTGGCGCTGCTGGGGGCGTGGCGGCTGCGCCGGCGCTAGGGCGGCTACTCGCGCTCTTCCTGCTCGCCGAGGGTGCGGCGGCGGTTTTCCTCGCGGCAATCGTTCATGACGCGGAGCCAGATTTCGCGGAGGTCGAAGAGGCCGGCCTGGATTTCGCGGAAGAACTGGACGTGGTGGGCGGTGTTGGCGAGCGGGAGGAGCTGCAACATGCTCAGGGAATGGTTGACGGCGCTGAGGGCGTTTTTGAGGTGGCAGATGGTGAGCGCGAAATCGCCGAGGTCGAGGGCGTGGATGGCCATGACCGAGTTAAGCTCGCCGACATGGAGGCTGGTGGCGAATTTCCAGGCGAGGCCCGGGTTGACGAGGGCGCCGGGGCCCTGGGCCATAAAGTGCTCCCAAACGAGATAAATGTGCTGGTAGAGGCCGCGGCTGGCGATGAAGACGGGATGCTTGTGGATGGTGTAAGTGTCGAGCGATTCGTTCTCGGCAGTTTCCGGCGGAGCAGGCGCGGGGGTTTCCGGGCTGGGCGCGGAATCGGCGACGGGCAAAGGCGCGGCGGGCGGGGGGGCGAGGATATCCTCGCGGGCGGGAGCCCATTCCTGGTCGTCCCAGCCCATGAGGTGGGCGACCTGGTCGAGGTGGTCGGGGTGGTGCTTGTGCTGGTTATACAGGGCGAGGAAACGGGCGATTTCCTTTTCGTTCTGCTTGAGATACTGCTGCCAATCGAATTCGTTCCACGCGAGTTCGCCGCGGTCTTCCCACTCGCCGTCTGAAAAACTTTCGTAGTCGAAGTTGCTCATTCCAGTAACGCCCCCTTGGCGGATAAAGAGTAAGGCAACGGGGCGGGGTGTCCAACCAAAAAGTGGCGGCGGGGCGCATGGGCGCGGCGGTGAAAAAGAGATTGTCCGGGTGCGGGTGGGGCGGCATACCATGAGCCTCAATGCGGCCGCGGATGCGGCTTGCCCCTTACCCTGTATGGCCAACCCGGTGTTTCGATTGGAAGCGCATTTTTCCGGCCGCGTGCAAGGCGTGGGCTTTCGCTACCTGACGCGGCAACTCGCACAGGGGTTCGCGGTTACGGGGCAGGTGCGGAACCTGCCGGACGGGCAGGTGCAGGTGATAGCGGAGGGGGCGGAGGGAGAGGTGCGGGCGTTCCTGAAGGAAATAAAGGCGGAGATGGAGCATCATATCCATGAAACGACGGAATGCGTGCTGGACGGCCCGGCCCGGTTCACTAACTTTGTCATCGGTTAAAGCCGCGGGGCGCGGCGCCGGAGAGTAAACTTTTTTTGATCATGGCTGTTCCCGCGATTCGCATTGAGAACCTGACCAAGGATTTCCGCCTGGGGCTGCGCGGGGTGAAGCTGCGGGCGGTGGAGGATCTGTCGCTGGAGGTGGCGGACAACCAGGTGTTCGGGCTGCTGGGGCCGAATGGGTCGGGCAAGAGCACGACGATGAAGGTAATTTTGGGGTTGCTGGAGCCGACGCGCGGGCGGTGCGAGATTTTCGGGTTGCCGAGCGATTCGGTGGCGGCGCGGCGGCTGGTGGGGTTTTTGCCGGAGGCGCCGTATTTCTACCGGTTCCTGACGGGACGGGAACTCGTGGATTTTTACGCGAGCATCTGCGGCGTGCCGAAGGCGGAGCGGGCGCGGCGGGTGGACGAGGTGCTCGAACTGGTGGGGTTGACGGCGGCGGCGCACCGGCGCGTGGGGACTTACTCGAAGGGGATGCTGCAGCGCGTCGGGCTGGCGCAGGCGGTGGTGCATGACCCGCGGCTGGTGATTCTCGACGAGCCGACGGCGGGGGTGGACCCGGTGGGCACGGTGGCGATAACGGAATTGATTTTGGAATTGAAGCGGCGGGGCAAGACGGTGCTGCTGTGCTCGCACCTGCTGGCGCAGGTGGAGGGCGTGTGCGACCATCTGGCGATCCTGAACCAGGGCAAGCTGGTGGCGCAGGGCAGCGTGAGCGACCTGCTGCGGCGCGAGGGCTTGAGCAGCCTGGCGGTGGAGAATTTCAGCCCCGGGGCGCGGACGGAGGTGGAGGCGGCGCTGGGGCGGCACGGGGCGCGGCTGTTGTATGTGGACGAAGCGCGGGTGTCGCTCGACCGGCTGTTTGTCGAAAAAATCGCGCCGGAGACATTGAAGGAAAAGCCCGCGGCACCGGAGAAGGGGAAGGCGCCATGAACACGGATTTGAAGCATATGTGTCTGATAGGCCGGCTGACCTTTTTGGAGGCGGTGCGGCAGAAGTTTTTTAACTTTCTGGTGATCCTGTCGCTGGCGCTGATCGGGAGTTCGCTGTTTTTCCGGATGTTTGATTTTGGGGCGTCGGAACTCCGGTTCATCGCGGATTTCGGACTCGGGGGGGTGTTCTTTTTTGGGTCCATCCTGTCGGTGGTGGCGACGGCGCAGTTGTTTTTCAGCGAAATCGAAAACCGGACGGCGTTGACGATTCTGGCGAAGCCGGTGCGGCGGTGGTCGTTCATCGCGGGGAAGTTCGCCGGGGTGGCGCTGCTGCTGCTGGTGTTCGTGGCATTGCTGGTGACACTGTTGGGCGGGCTGATGTGGTGGCGCGAAGGGCAGATCGCGCAACGGCTGGCGCTGGACGGGCGGCAGTTCCCCGATAGCGAGAAGGTGCAATTATGGGGGCTGGCGGTTTGCGGGGTGCTGCAATGGCTGAAGTTCGCGGTGCTGTCGGCCATCACGATTTTGGTGGCGAGTTTTGCGAACACGAACCTCTACACAGTGGTGGTGGCGTTTTTCGCGGAATTGATCTGCCAGTTGCAATACGTGGCGCTGGACAACTGGAAGAATGTCGAATCGCCGGCGCTGCAAACGCTGGTGTGGCTGCTGTCGAAGGTGTTTCCGAATTTCCAGCTTTTCAGCATTGGCGATTTGCTGGTGTTTCCGATGGCCAGTCCGGTGCCGCACGCGGCGGTGGCGGCGGCGCTCGGCTACGGCGTATTTTACGTGGTGGCGATCCTGGCGCTGGCGGTGTTCAGTTTCCTCGGACGGGAGATTTAAGCGCCGCGAAACCGGACAAGCATAATAAACCCCATGACGATTGACCGCAGTTCCTGGTGGTGGCAGCGCGGGCGCGCGGTGCTGGCGGTCTGCGCGGGACTGCTGGCGGCGGGGATTGTGACGGGGCCGTTGCAGGCGACGGCGTGGGGGGCGGTGCGCTCGCGGCAACCGGACCTGAACCTGCAGGATTTCAAGAGCGCACTGGGGCAGGGATTGGTGCTGGGAATTCTCGGTGGATTCCGCGCGATCATGGCGGATTTTGTGTGGATCGCGGGTAATTCGAGCTGGGAAAAGCGCAACCGGCCCGAAACGGAGGCGATGGTGAACCTGACGACGCTGCTCAATCCGCGGTCGGTGAATTTTTGGTCGGAAGGGGCGCGGATGATCGGGAAGGACGTCCCGGCATGGCGGGTGGAGGCGGCGGAGAAAGCCGGGAACCTGACGCCGGCGGCGGAACTGGCGATTCGGCGCGAACAGGGCAACCGGGCGCAAAGCCTCCTGGACCGCGGGCTGGCGAACCATCCGCAGAACCCGACGCTGCTGCTCGACAAGGCGATGATTTACGACATCAACATGCATGAACTGGCGGAGTCCATTGACCAATACCGCCAGGCGGCCAACGCGCCCGGTGCGCCATATTTCCTTGCGCGCGTGTATGCGGAAAAGCTCACCACGGCAGGCCACGAACGCGAAGCCTACGATTATTTGCGCCACCTTTATCCTTCGCTGCCGGCGAACGTGGCCGCGGCGTCCAAAGCGGCGGTGTGGGGGCGTATGCGGGAAATGGAGGACGATTTGAAACTGTCGGCCGCGGAGCGCCTGCCGGAATCCGCCGCGCCGCCGGAGGAGAAAAAGGCGGCGACCGCCCCGGCGCATTGATACTGGCGAAGGCCCGACAATCCTGTCATGCATTCCCGGATGAAACCAAGCGCGAGCGCGGCGGCGACGCCCGGGGCGTCCACGGCGGGAGCGATGCCGTATCTGTGGTTTATGTCGTCGGCGGTGCTGGTGTTTATCCTGGATCAGATGGGGCACGAAGGGACGGTGCCGGCGGGGCAGACGTTGCCCTTGCTGGACTTGGGGCTGGCGGCGGCGGTGGCGGTGCTGTGGCTGCGGGGGTGGAAATTCTGGCCGGGAGTGGCGCTGGCGGGGGCGCTGAGCGGGGGGTTGGTGCTGCACAGCTGGGTGGGCGTGCCGTTGTATGCGGCCGGGCTGGTGGGCGCGGCGGGGCTGGCGAGGGTGATGCTCGCGGTGTGCGGTTTTGACACGCGGATGCGGAACATGACGGACGTGCTGGTGCTGGCATTGCTGGCGGCGCCGGCGGCGGGGTTGGTGATGGGGGTGCTGGGGTCGGCGCTGCCGGATCTGGCCACCGAGCAGAACCTGGGGTTGGCGTGGAAGCATATGCTGGCGGAATGGCTGGCGGGCTGGATCGGGATTCTTTTGCTGACGCCGTTTTTGCTGTCGCTGAGCGCGGAGTATTTCCAGCGGTGGAACCCGGCGCGGATGTGGGAGTGGGTGCTGATCAATTTGTCGCTGGTGGCCAGCCTGCTGCTGATGATGACTTTCCTGACGGCGGGGGAACAGCACTGGTTCCCGTTGGCGTATGTGGCGCTGCCGTTTATTTTTTGGACGGCCTGGAGGTTTGGGCCGGCCGGGGCGGCGCTGGCGAACGTGTTTGTGGGCGGCGTGACGGCGGTGTGCGCGTGGCAGAACCTCGGGCCGTTCACGAACAAGGACGAGTTTGTGGTGATGCTGCTGGCATGGACGTTTTTGGGGTTTCACGGGTTGATCGCGCTGCTGCTGGCGGCGGTAACGGACGAGCGGCGCATCGAATTGCTGCAACAGCGGCAGCGGGCGCGCTTCCTGCGGCAGGTGCTGGAGCAACTGCCCTGCGGGGTGCTGATCAAGGACATTGGCGACAAGCCGGTGCTGGTGAGCCGGCGCTGGTTCCAACTGCTGGGGCGGGAAGGCGGCACGGAGGAGGATCAGTGGCAGCAGCAAAAGTCGGTGGACGCCTTTTGGCGGGCGAAGGAACTGACCCTGCTGCAAAACCTGGGTGAAATGTGGCGGGAGGAGGCCGAGGGCGTGGATTACCGGGGCCAGCCGGTGGAATTGCTGTTCACCAAGCAGGCGGCGTATTTTGACGAGCGGGGCGAGCGGCTGCTGATGGTGGTGGCGGACGACATTTCGAGCGGGCGGGCCAGCCTGCGGGATTTGCGGGTGACGATGGCGCGGGTGCGCGACACGCTGGCCGTGGCGGAGGTGGGCCTATGGGAATGGCACATTCCAACGGGGATTATCCGGTTCGACGCGCAATTTGGGAAGCTGGCGGGGATTCCGGAGCGGCCAGAAGGGTTGTCCGTGCAAGTCTGGCAGGACGGGATGTTTTACGAGGACCGGGCGGAATTCCAGCGGGCGATGCTGAGCCACCTGCACCACCAGGCGGAGTTGTTTGCGGCCCGCTTCCGGTTTCGCCGGGGCGAGGAATGGGTGTGGCTGATTGTGCGCGGGCGCGTGGTGGAGCAGGACGTGCGCAAGCTCGGGATACGGATGCTGGGGACTTTGCAGGAGGCGCGCGCCACGGTGACCCCGCTGCCCGATCCGAACACGGCGGCGAACCGGTAAGGCGCGGGTCGAGTCCGTCCCTGCAAGACCGCTCGACAAGCGGGCGCGGGCCTGTCATTGCATTCAGATGATAAAAAAATGGTTGAAACGCATCGCCATCGTGGCGGTGGCCGCTTTCGTGGCGATCCAGTTTGTGCCGACGTCGGCGCTGCGACCGCTGATGGACAAGAACCTCGAGCCCATACCGACCACGAACCCGCCGGTGCAGGCAGCGCAGGCGTTGAACCCGCCGCCGGCGGTGGCGGCGGTGATGCGGGTGGCGTGCTATGACTGCCATTCCAACGAAACCAGGTGGCCGTGGTATGCGCATATTGCGCCGATGTCATGGATGCTGATCAAGCACGTGACCGAGGGCCGGCACGCGATGAATTTCTCCACCTGGTCGGACTACAAGCCGGACAAACAGGCGGATTACCTGCGCGGGGTGGATGACGCCGTGACGAACGGGTGGATGCCGCTATCAAGCTACCTGCTGATTCACCGTGATGCGGTGCTTACGCCGGAGGCGGCGAAGCTGGTGGGGGACTGGGCGCACGCGACGGCGAAACAACTGGACCCCAGCGGGTCTGAGGACAACGACACCCCGGCGAAGCCGGCGACGCCGGGAGGCGCCTAACCATGTTTGTGGACGAAGCCAAAGTGCATTTGCGAGCGGGCAACGGCGGCGACGGCTGCGCGGGCTTTCGCCGGGAAAAATTCCTGCCCAAGGGCGGCCCGGACGGCGGCGACGGCGGCAAGGGCGGGGACGTGGTGCTGATTGGCGACGAGAACGTGAGTGACCTGTCGCAATTCCAATACACGCCGAGCTTGCACGCGAAACACGGCGACCCGGGCCGGGGGCGCGACTGTTTCGGGCATGCCGGCGCGGATTTACTCCTGCGCCTGCCGCTGGGCACGGTGGTCACAGACCCGGAGACGGGCCGCGCGGTGATGGAGATGACGGAAAACGGCCAGCGGGTGGTGTTACTGCACGGCGGCAAGGGCGGGCTGGGCAACCTGCATTTCAAAAGCTCGACGAACCGCACGCCGCGGCAATTTACGCCCGGCGAGCTGGGCGAGGAAAAGGATTTCCTGCTGGTGCTCAAGACGATCGCGGATGTGGGGCTGGTGGGCTTTCCGAACGCGGGGAAGTCGTCGCTGACGAACCGGCTGACGCGGGCGCACCCGAAGATGGCGGCCTATCCATTTACCACGCTGCACGTGCAGGTCGGGATCATCGAGTATCCCGAAAGCTACGAGCGCATCCGGATTGCCGACATCCCCGGGTTGATTGAAGGCTCGAGCGACAACAAGGGCCTGGGGCACGAATTTTTGCGGCACATTGAGCGGTGCCGGCTGCTGCTCATCATGCTGGACATGGCGGGCACGGATGGGCGCGACCCGCTCGACGACTACAAGCATTTGCTCGACGAACTAAAAAGCCATGATGCGAAGCTGCTGGACAAGCCGCGGCTGGTCGCGGCCAATAAAATGGACGAAGCCGCGGCGGCCAAGAACTGCCAGCGGTTCCGCCGGAAACACCGGGGCGTTCCCCTGCAAAAAATCTCGTGTTTGACCGGAGACGGGCTGGAGGAACTCAAGCAGGAACTGCTGGTTCAGGTAAAGCAAGGGCGCACGGCGTGAAGCATGCTGCTTAAGCCGGATGGACGCAGGAAAACCGGCGCTAGGGGGAGCTTGAGGAAGAAGCGTGCCCCGAAGGAAAATCCGGCGAGGTGGTGTTGCCGGTGGTGTAATTCCCGTAGGCGGTATTGTTGCCGACGACCGCCGTGCCCGGGGTAACGACAACAGGGCGCGGTGGGGCCGCGGGTGACGTGATATTGCCGGTGGGAAAGTTCGTGGAGGTGGTGTTGCCGGTGGTATAATTTCCGTAGGCGGTATTGTTGCCGATGACGCCGGTGCCGGGAGTAATAAGGGCGGGATGGGAAGGAGCTGCGGGCGCGGTGGTATTGCCCGTGGGAAAATTCATGGAAGTGGTGTTCCCGGCGGTATAGGGGGCGTTCAGGGTGTTATTGCCCGAAACCGCGGTGCCGGGGATGACGTTGTCCTGCGCCTGCGGCGTAGAGGAGTCCACTTGCACCGTCGTATTCGCCGCAGTCATGGGAGGCGTATTTTGCGCATAGGCCACGGGGAGAAGAACAAGCCAGCAGGCAATGGATAGGGGGAAAAGATGGATTTTCATGGCTAATAAAATGAATGCGAGAAGCAAGATTGCGAAAGCCACCGCGCCGAATGAACAGCGCACGCGAATTATTTCGTCGAACTTGAAGCCGCACCGGATGACTGGCCGGAGGCCGGCGGTGCGGCGGACTGGACACCAGCCCCAGGAGGCATGGGGGTGCCGGCAATGGGTGAAGGTTGCGCCGGGGTGCTGGCAGTCGCAGCGGGTTGAACCTGGGTCGGCGGAACGGAGGCCGGAGGAACCGCCGAGACTGGGGGAGTGGTAATGTTGGAATTAGGAGAATTTATCATGCCAGGCTGCGAGGTAGCTCCTGAAGGTGTCGGGGTGCCGGCAATGGGCGAAGGTTGCACCGGACCAAGGGGCGACGGTGTCGGGGGTGGAAGCGGGAGCGGTGGAACCGTAGGAGGAAGAGGGGACGAGGCCGGCGGAGTGGGATTGCCCGCCACCGGATTAACACCGGTCCCTGGCGCGGGATTTGGAGCAAAGGGCGAATGCGGAGGAATGGCCGTATTGTTGGCGGCAAAGGTGGGATTGCCGGAGAAAACTGTGGCGTTCGCGGTGCCGGGTTGAGGTGTCTGGCCGGGAGAAAATGATGCGGAGAAAATCAAAATCAGGGAAGCGGAGAGAATGAATGAAGAAGCGGAGGTCATGGTAAAAAACAGACGAAGGCCGACAATCGGCTTTAATCCAGCAAACTTACGACGAATTCACCCTCGCCGCAACCAGCCCGGCGTGGGGTAATCTACGTAGGAAACGCCCAATCGTTTGGTGCAGGATGCCAGCGGCTCACGGACCAGGCGCGAAATTTACGCGCATCGAATATCACGACAGCTGCGAAGATATTAACTGATGCCGCAAGTCCGCCACTACAACCGCGGCAAGCGAACGGCGCGGAACAGCTATTCCGAGTAGAGCAAAGTGCCGGACGTCTGATCGTAGGTGGTCTGATCCACGGTGGTCTGCTCGTAGGAAGGTGGATAGTAGGCGGGCGCAGGTAAAGTGGGCGGAGTGACGGGGGTGGAAGTGGCGCCGGGCGGCAGCGGAGTGCCGGCGATGGGCGACGGTTGGGGTGAGCCAAACAACCAGGGGTTCACCGCTTGGTTGGGGGCCTGCACGATTATTGTCGTAGCCGAGGTGGAAACACCATTCGGCTGGCTGGTGGCCTCCGGCGGCAGCGGGTTGCCGGCAATGGGTGAAGGTTGGTTGGGTCCAATGGGTGAAGGAGTCGTGGGGGCAAGCCGGGCATAGGGATTAACGGGCGGCTTGGCATTGGGTGATTTCGACGGCAGTGGGTTGCCGGCGATGGGCGAAGGTTGCGATGGGCCAATGGGATTGGGGCTTTGCGTGGCGGATGGCTTCGCCGGAGCACGATTCGCCCCTGGTTGATTCTGGGGATTGTTGGGCTGGCCATTGGGATTATTGTTTGGCTGGGATTGCCCGAAGGCAAGTGGCGCAGCGAAAAGCAATATCAAGGAGGTTATCTGCCTGAGGGATGTGGAAGATTTCATGGCGAAAAGAAGAAAAAAATGGACCGATGGTTTAATGAACCAAAATAAAGGACACCTTACCCGCAACTGGCGGGAACAAGGTAATTCTGAATACATCCTCCGGGAAGTGCAAGCGGGAAACGGACCACCAAACCTTGCCCAGAAACGGTTGGTTTAAAATCGCCAGCGGATGCGGGGTTTACGCGCCAAGGTCTTCGCGGCAGGCGCGGAGGATTTCGCCGACGCTCCAGGCCTGGGCGATGCAGCCGCGCGCGGTGAAGGGCGGCTCGGCGTCAAAAACCTCCCCGAGCGTGCCCAGGCCATACTGGCCGAGGAGGGGGCCCAGGTTGTCAACGAGCGCGCGGGCATGGGCGCGGCCGGTGTCGCCGCGCAAACGAACCAGGGCGGTGATGTAGGGGCCGAGGAGCCATGCCCAGACGGTGCCCTGATGGTAGGCGCCATCGCGGGAGTGGACGTTGCCTTCGTAGCGCGGGCGGTAGCCGGGAGAGCCGGGGGCGAGACTGCGCAGGCCCGCGGGAGTGAGGAGTTTTTGTTCGATGACTTTGAGGATGCTCAACGCCTGGCTGCGGGGCAAAAGCTCATGGGGGAGGCTGAGGGCGAATAATTGGTTGGGGCGGATGGCGGGGTCTTTATCGTCGCCGTTGATGACATCGTAAAGGCAGCCGGCGGATTCGTTCCAGAAGACGGTGGCGAAGCGCTGGCGGGCGTCGCGTGCGCGGGCCAGAAGTTCGGGCACGCCGGGCTGGCCGAATTTTTCGCGGAAGTCGGCCAGGATGGCGAGGGCGTTGCACCAGAGCGCATTGATTTCGACGGGCTTGCCGGTGCGCGGGGTGACGACCCAGTCACCGACTTTGGCGTCCATCCAAGTGAGCTGGACGCCCGGCTCGCCGGCGAAAAGCAGGCCGTCGGCATCGCAATGGATGTGATAGCGCGTGCCCTTGTCGTGCCAGGCGAGAATGTCCTCGAGGACGGGGAGGAGTTCCTCGCGGACGAAGCGGTCGTCGCCGGAATAGCGCAGGTAGGCGCGGGCGGCGACGAAGAACCAGAGGGTGGCGTCGGCGGTGTTGTATTCGGGGGTTTCGCCGGCGTCGGGAAAGCGGTTGGGTAACATGCCCTGGCTGGCGCTCTGGGCGAACGCGGCGAGGATGTCGCGGGCTTCGGCGAAGCGCTTGGTGGCGAGGCACAGGCCGGGCAGGGCGATCATGGTGTCGCGCCCCCAGTCGGCAAACCAGTGGTAGCCGGCAATGACGGTGTGCAGGCTGGCGCCACGGCGCACGATGAACTGGTCGGCGGCGCGCACGAGTTGGCATTCGAGTTCGCCGGAGAAACCGGCGGTGGCAACGACGGTGTCGCGGCGGGCGGCTTCGGTGGCGAGCAAGGTGGCGGCGGAACGGCCAGCAGGCCAGTCGAGCGAGACGATGACGGAGAGCGACGCGCCGGGCGCGAGCGTAACGCGGAGCTGGCCGTGGGTGAAGAGATCCTCCTCGAAGTCGAGGCCGCGGGCCTGCTCCTCACGGTATTGAAAGCGAAAATACCACGCGGGCGCGGGGTCGAAGCGGGCGCCGGGGACGTTGAGGTAAACGGTGGGCGTGCCGTCGTAGGCCTGGACGGCGAGGGTGTCGTCCTTGAAGGTGGCGTCGCGGTGGACGGCGTTGTTGGCGTGCTGAAGGGCGTGGTAATCGCGCACAGCGAAGAACGGGCGCAGCAGCAATTCCACGGGGCCGGGCGCGGCAGCGAGGGTGTAGGTGACGACGGTGGTGTTTTCGTCGTGCAGGGCGGCGATTTGCTTTACGAGTTCGACGGGCCCGGCGCGGTAATGCCAGGCGGGGAAGGGCAGGGCGGCGAAGCTATCGAGGTATTGATGACCGGACGGGGCGACGACGCCGGGGTATTGGTTGCAGCCAAGTTCGTAGCTGGTGCCGCCGGAGAGGACCGTTTCCTCGAGTTTGGAAAGCAGCACCATGCGGCCAATGGGCGGGTGCAGCGCGGCCACGAGCAGGCCGTGGTAGCGGCGGGTGTGCGCGCCCGCGACGGTGCCGCTGGCCCAGCCGCCGAGACCGTTGGTTTCAAGCCATTCGCAACCCAGAGCACGATTGAAATCGTGCAGCGCGGCGGCATCGAGGGTGAGGGGAAGGGGCATAAACGCGAAATTCGAAATCTAAAATTCAAATTTAAAAATGAAGAAGGCAACACCAAGAAAGATTGGCGATGCGGACGAATTAAGACGCAACTTCGTTGAGCGGGGTTTCGGGTGAGGGGACAGCCGGGAGCGTTCCAGGGCGCGGGGCGGGGCGACCGGAGGCCACCCAGTGCAGCAACACTGCGGCGGCGGCGCTGACGTTGAGCGACTCGACCGCGCCGCCGCCGGGGATGCGCACAAGCAATTCACATTGGCCCTGCAGCTTGCGGTCGAGGCCGGTTTCCTCGTTGCCGAGCAAAAGGGCGACCGGGCGGCCGGGCGCGCGCGGGGGCTTGGCGGTGTCGAGGTTTTTGCCGGTGTGGACGGACGTGCCGACGACAAGGAAGCGCTCGCGTAATTGCTTCACGATTTGCAGCAAGTCAATGACCTCAAAAATCTGGATGTGCTCGAGGCCGCCTTCGGCGACGCGGTAGGCGGCGTCATTGGGCTGGGCTTGGAGGGGATGGCGCGCGATAATCATTCTTGGGATATTAAAAAAAGCGGCGGTGCGGGCGATGGCACCGAGGTTGTGGGGATTGCCGATGCGGTCGAGGATGAGCAGCGGCTCGCCGGCTTTTTGCCATTCGGCGAATTCGCCAAAACGCGGCGGGCGCAGGGCGGGCCGCTCGGTCACCGCCACGATGCCACCGTGGTGGACGGTGCCGGCGATGCGCTCAAGCTCGGCGGGCTCTACCTGGCGGTAGATGCGGCGTTCCTGGGCTAGCCATTGGCAGATTTCACCGGTCTTGGGGGCGGTTTTGGCGTCAAAGAACAGGCGCTGAATGCACTTGGGACGGCGGGTGAAGGCGGCCACCACAGATTTGAAGCCGCACACGGTGACCGGACGCATGGAGGGAGGTTTCGCTGACGGCGGCGGCATGGGGGTAGTGTGCGGCGGCGGCGCGGGGCGGCAAGTGGCAAGTGCGTCAGGCGCGGAGTTCGCCGACGAGGGTGAATTCCTCGCGGTCGTGAAAAAGGTGGCGGGCCCAGACGGTGGAGCAGGCGCGCGGCAGCGATTCGCCGAGGGCGGTGGCGCGGCGCAGAAGCGGGAGCGGATCGGTGCGGCCAAACTTGAGGTTCACAATGAAACGGTGGCACCAGCGTTGCGCGACCCAATGTTCGAGCAAGGCGAGGACTTTGACGGGGTCGTCCACGACATCGCAAAAGAGCCAGTCATAAGTTTTGCCGGGTGCGGGGGCGTGGCGGAAGGCGTCGGCCTGTTCGTGGCTGATAAGGGGATGGCCGAGGGCGGCGCCTTTGAGCGGGCCGTTGTCGAGCGCGAGTACGGAGGCACCGCGTTTGGCGGCGCTGAAGCTCCAGCCACCGGGAGCGGCCCCGAGGTCGGCGACGGTTTCACCCTCGCGCGGTTCACGACCCAGAACGCCGTAGGCCTCCTCGACCTTGAGGTAGGAGCGGGAAGGCGCGCCGGGGTCGTCGGCCATGCGGCGCTGGCCGCCGAGGATGGCCGCGCGGCTGGCGCGGAAGTTCTCGAAGTCGTGGAAGAAAAGGAACAGGCCGCGGGCCGGGCCGCGCGGAGCGGCGGGCTGGGGGCGGGCGAGACGGGCGACGCGGGCGAGGCGCTTCGTGAAATTCTCAGAGAATTCTCGTTCGATGGCGGCGACGCGACGGGTGAGGCCGGGCACGGAATAATCGGCGCGAAATTGGAGCGGCCAGGGCTGCTCAAAACGCTCGTCACGGCAGGAGGCGAGGAACCAGTCGAGGAGGGTGCGGGCGGCAGCGTTGACAGATGCGCCGCGCAGTTCCACGGAGTCAACCAGCGCGGCGTGGGCAAAGCAGCAGCCGACGAAGGCAGGCGACGTGGTAGCGGGAGCCGGGGTGAGCACCCAAGTTTCGCCCTGGGCGAGTGGCGTGAGGCCGGCCTGGGTGGCTTCGCGCGCAAGGAACCCGGCGAAGCCAGCGCGGGCCAGGTGGAGCAGCGAGCCTTGGGCGGGTGTATTCAGGATTTGGATACGCGCTCAAGGAGCGTGTAGGCGCGCTGGATGAGGCGGCGCGGATCTTCGAGGAGGCCGCCGGCGAGGAGGGTGTTGTCGTAAAGCTGGGTGGCGACGAGCTTGGCAAGCCCGGGGTCGCGCTCGCGCAGGGAGGCGAGGTTTTTGATCAGCGGGTGGCGCGGATTGATTTGGAGAACGACGGACGGCGCGGGGGCCTGGTCATCGTTTTTCATGGCGCGCAGGATGCGGCGCATGTTGGCGGTGAGCATGGCGTCGGCATTGAGGGCGGCGGCGGGGCTGTCCACCAGGCGGGAGCCGCTTTCGACACTGGAGACACGCTCGTCACCCAGGGTTTCCTTGAGCCACGCGCAGAGGGCGGTGAGCGCATCGGCGGGCAACGGCTCGGAGCCGGCGGGGTCGGGAAGGTCGGAGAGCTTGAGGTCGGCCTGGTCAGCGGGGATAAGTTTTTTATCGGTAAAAGTGCCGAGGTGGGAGAAGACGAAATCGTCGAGCGGGTCGAAGGCGAGAAGAACTTCGAGGCCGCGGGCCTTGAAGGCTTCGAGGTAGGGGCCGGTTTCGGCGGTGGCGCGGTCGCGGGCCTGAAGGTAATAGATTTCCGTCTGGCCGGGAGTGAGGCGGCTCACATAGTCGGCAAAACTCGTGAGCTGGCCGGCGGGGAGGGCGGTGGACTCGAAGCGCAGGAGGCCGGCAAGGGCGTCGCGGTGTTCGAAATCGGCGGCAACGCCTTCCTTCAAATAGTGCGAGAACTGGCGGTAAACCTTTTCGAAGGTATCCGGTTCCTTTTGGGAGAGCTCGTCGAGGAATTTGAGGAAGCGGCGGGTGAGGACGCGGTTGAGCTTTTGGACGAGGGCGCTGTCCTGCATCGTCTCGCGAGAGATGTTGAGCGGGAGGTCGGCGCTGTCCACCACGCCGCGCAGGAAACGGAGCCAGTCGGGGAAAAGTCCCTGAGGTTCGGCGGCGATGAGGATTTTACGACAATGCAGGGCGACGCCCGGCGGGGTGCGGCCAAAGCCAAAGCGTTCGGGATTGGAGGCGGGCACGAAGAGGAGCGCGTGCAAGGCGAGCGGGGCGTCGGCGGAGAAGTGGAGCCAGGTGAGCGGGTCTTCCGTGGCGTGGGCCTGGAATTTGTAGAATTCCTTATATTGTTCCGGGGTGATTTCCTTTTTGTTCTTGAGCCAGAGGGCCTCGATTTTGTTGACGCGCTCGCCGTTGAGGTTGATGGGGAAGGCGGCGAAGCTGGAGTAGCGCTCGAGGAGGCCGCGAACGCGGTCGGCGCGGGAGAATTCCCTGGCGTCGTCCTTGAGGCGGAGGATGATTTTCGCGCCACGACGCTGACCTTCGGACGGCTCGAGGGCGTAGTCACCGCCGCCGTCACTGGTCCAGAGCCAGCCGGAAGCGTCGGGCTTCGCCGAGCGGGTGTAAACCTGGACTTCCTTGGCGACCATGAAGGCGCTGTAGAAGCCGACACCGAACTGGCCGATAAGGTTTTCGGCGGCGGCGCCTTTTTCCTTGAGGGCCTGGAGGAAGGCCTTGGAGCCGGAATGGGCGATGGTGCCCAGGTTTTCCACCAGTTCCTCGCGCGTCATGCCGACGCCGAAGTCCTGGATGGTGATGGTGCCGGCCGTGTCGTCGGTGGTGAGGTTGATTTCGAGCGGCAGGTGGTCGTCAAAGGATTTCTCGCCGGCGAGCTGCAGGTGGCGGAGTTTCTCGAGGGCGTCGGAGGCGTTGGACACCAATTCGCGCAGGAAGATTTCGCGATCGGTGTACAGGGCGTGGACAACGAGGTCGAGGAGTTGGCGGACTTCGGCCTGGAAGGCGTGCCGTTCAGGTTGGCTCATGGGTGCGTGGAGAAGTAAGGCGAAAAGCGGCAAACGCGCAGGCGAAAAGCGGTCCGCAGGCAAATACGTTGGCGGCCCGTGTCGACCGCGGATTACTGAGGATCCCAGGTGGTGACGGCGTCGCTGCTGTTGAAGCCGCGTCCGGGTGACATGACGATGATCTGGCTGCGGATCGGGACGGTCTGCTTCACATTGATGGTGTTGGAATTGTAACCGTCCTGCTGGTTGCCCGCAGTCATGGTAAGGGCGTTGACGGAGCTGGCGGGAATACTGCCGGTGTTGGGCGAGTCCATAATGACGATGATGTCGTCGTTGCCATAGGGGTCCAGAACGCGAGTACCCTGGGTGTTGAGCTGGTCATTCGAGAAGGAGATGTAGGCGGTGCCGTGAGTGTTGTAGATGGCATCGGCCTGGTCGCTGGTGAGGTTGCCGGTCATGACCGGAACAAAGTGGGAATCGTTTTTGAGGGTGAGGACCGTCGGTGTGGTGGGGATGGCGGTGACCGGCTGGAAGGTGGGGTAGAACTTGTTTTGCTCCTTATACATCTGCACGCCCTGGACGATGTTGTTGAGCATCGTGCCGGTCTTTTGCCGCTTGGCGGCATTGATGGCGCTGCCGACGGTGGGAATCAGGATGGCGGCAAGGATGCCGATGATGCTGATGACGGTCAGCAGTTCGATGAGTGTAAAACCGGCGACACGCGGAAGGCGGCGGCGGAAGGAGCGGGGAAGGCGGGAGTGCATGATGGGCGGGGCGGGGTTATTGAGGAGTGGCATAAGTGGAGTAATCGAAATTCGTCAGGAAAGGCGGAGTGAGGGTGTTGTCGTAGGAAAAAATCACGATGGATTGGGGGATGTTTTCGCTGCCGATGAGGGTGGGGGTGGCGCTTTGGCCGGTTTCCGCACAGGTGACGGATTGGGCGCTGTTGACCGAGGTGGTGGAGACGGAGGCGTTGCCGGTGATGTTCACGACGACGCCGATGTCGGTGTTGCCGAAGGCGTCGCCCACGAGCGGGTTGGTGTGCAGGGTGTCGCTGGGGGAATAGACGAGCATGCCATCCGGCACGGAGAGAAAGGGATCGCGGCGTGGGTTGTAGGGCGCGTAGGTGGTGTCGGTCTTGGGAAAGTTGGCGGTCAAAACATGAAACAGGAAGCCGGTGTTGTCGTTGAGCTTGAAAAAGACATCACCATTGGCGTCGGGGGCAGTGAGGGAAGTCATCTGCTGGGCGACCATGGGGTAATGGCCATACTTCAATTTGTAAGACTCCAGGGCGCCGGCGATTTCGTTAAACAGTGTTACGGTGCGCTGTTTTTTTTCATAGGTGCGGACGGTGCTGACGACCGGCACGAGAATGCTGGCGAGAATGCCGATAACGGCGATCACGGTGAGGAGCTCGATCAGGGTAAAGCCGCCGGCGGGAACCGGACGGCGGGGGTTGTCATGGTGGGGCATCATCCGCCAAATAATCTATCCCTAGCCGGGCACAACTGCAAAGTTTGTTTATGGGTGGATTGGCGGCTGGCCGAAGGCGATGAGGCGGATTTCCGCTTGCGGAGCCGCGCCCGGCCCGCACTGTGGCAGGCAGGATGCAAACCTCGGGCCAGAGCTATGTCCAAGCCAATACCAAGGGGCGGCTGCATGATGCCCGGGAGGGGAGCATCAGCCCGCTGGACCGGGGGTTTCTATACGGGGACGCGGTTTACGAAGTCTGGCGCACCTATGGGGGGGTGTTGTTTGGGGTCCAGGAGCATTGGGAAAGGCTGCAGGCATCGGCCGGCGGGCTGGGGCTGCGCTTGCCGCTGGATTTGGGCCAACTGCTGGCAGAGGTGCGGCGGACGATAGCGGCGGCGCAGGCCATTACCGGCTGGGGTGGGGAGCATTATGTGCGGCTACAGGTGACACGGGGCGCGGGGGTCATTGGGCTGGACCCGGGATTGGCGGGGCCGGAGGGACTGTGGGTATTGCTGGTGAAGCCACTGACGGACCTGACGGATGCCGAGCTGGATGCGGGTTTGAAGGTGGGGCTGGCGGGGCAGGTGCGGCGCAATGATCCGCGGACGGTGCCACCGGAGCTGAAAACGGGCAATTACCTGAATAACGTGCTGGCGCTGCGCGAGGCACTGGCGACCGGCGCGCAGGAGGTGCTGATGATCAATTTGGAGGGGCGGATCACCGAAGGGTCTGTGCGCAACATTTGGTTTGTGGAGGGGGAGACGGCCTATACGCCGCCGCTGGCGGATGGGCTGCTGGCCGGGGTGACGCGACGGATCCTGTTCGAGCATGTCCAGGGTGCCGGGGTGCGGTTGGAGGAACGGGCGCTGTGGCCGGAAGACTTGGGTGCGTTCAGCGAGTGCTTTGCGACTTCGACGACGCAGGATGTAGCGCCGGTGGCGGGTGTCGCTGAGCGGCGTTTTGCCCTGGGCCCGGGAACGGTGACGCGGCGGTTAAAGCAGGCGTTTCGCGCCTATGTGGAAGCGTATAACGCGGCGCACCCGGAGTATCGGGTGATGTAGCTTCAGCCCATGAGCTTGGCGACGTGAGACAGCTCGCCATCGGACAGGGCGACGATGCGGCGGACGGCCTCGATGTTTTCCTTCACTTGCATGAGGTAGGGGTTGGGGCCATCGGGATACGGGTCGGCGAGGAAGCGACCGACGTCATCGCACTCGCCGCGGAGTTTGTGGAGGACGAAATTCTCCCAG
Organism: uncultured Opitutales bacterium; assembly: GCA_964503425.1. Classification (GTDB taxonomy): domain Bacteria; phylum Verrucomicrobiota; class Verrucomicrobiia; order Opitutales; family JABDGR01; genus CAZDAQ01. Next base: position 20,237 of record CAZDAQ010000003.1, on the reverse strand, counting down.
AAGGCGGGGGTGTTGCGGTAGAGATCGTCCACTTTTTTGAAGAGGCGCTTTTCCTGGGGGACTTGGTTGATGCGGTCGCTTTCGGCGAATTCCTCGAAGAGGTCGGGCAGTTTTTGAACGTAACCGGGGTCGCTCATCTGGCTGAGGAAGTCGGCGGTGCAGACGGCCTGGCCGAGGAGGCGGTGGGCGGGGTTGCCGAATTTGGTGCCGCCGAGGTTGCTGCGGGGGCCGGTGCAAAGGATGAGGGAGCAGACGCGTTCAATCTCCTCGGAGGGCCAGCCTTCCTCGGCGAGGAGCTCGCGGGCGATGTCGCAGCCGCGGCTTTCATGGATGAGGGTGTATTTGGCGCCGGTGCCGTCCAAGTCGCCTTTTTTCTTGGCGTAGCCGACATCGTGCAGGAGCATGGCGCAGCAGCCGATGCGGAAATCGTTGGGGCTGATATGCGGGTTGGCGCCGGAGCGCTGGTGGCCGGAGAGGATGCGCAGGCAGCAAAGGGTGGCCTGGAGGGTGTGCTCGAGGTCATGGTAGGCGGTGTCCATCGCCTGGAAATCGCGGTAGCGCCCGCCAAAAATATCTTCAATGTGCCGAAGAAGGCTGCGCACGTAAGGACAGGGCACGCCGGGAAACAGCTGAGCGTGCAATTTTTCAATCGCACCGGCTATGGCTGACGTGTTGCGCGCGTCAGGCTCAAGGAGGCTATACGTCGGGCTGCTCATTACCAGTAGCCATAATAAACTATTCTGGTTCCAAGATTGGAACCCAGCCATCATGTCAATTTATTGTAAACTGGCAACCGGAAAAGCAGCCGGAGGGCTAGCCAAGAGTGCGGACTAATTCCCGGGGTAGACCGACAAACTAGGGGCTGTGTTTGAGCGTGGTGCCGGGGGCCACCGGCGAGGGGAGGGCGCTGGGAATGGCCTGGGCGGAGCTGCCGCCAGCGTCGGCGGGGCCGGAATCCGGAGTGTTGGAGGAGGTGAGTTGATACCCGGCAGCGATAAGCTGGTCCGGCGTGGGGGGGGTAAGGGGTTTTAAGGAATTTTCGACGGTGAATTTGCCGGCGTTCAGCTCGGCGCTGGAGGCGAGGCTGCGGGCTTTGAGGCCAAGGGAGATGGTGGGGGCGTCGAGATCGCGCAGGCTGGAAACCAGCCAAGTGGCATTGATGTCAGCCGGGCTAAGGGTGCGGTCAGAGGGGTTGTCCGCGGGGAGCGCGAGGGCCAGAAAATCGTAATCGGTGACGGTGAGGGGGGATTTCTCAGTAAGGAGGGTTTTGAGGAGGAGCAGGGCCACACGGTTTCCGAGGGTGTCATTGCTGCCGGCGGTATCGGCGCGGAAGATGTAGGGATGGGCGACGCTTTTGAAAGTGCCGATGACGTTGTTGGAGTCGAGCAGCGTCAGGGTGACGGTGCTGGCGTCATTCGCCGCGGGAGCCGGCGCGGGGGCTGCGGGGGTGGCTGAAGCAGGCTTGCCCGAGTTGGCAGGTGCAGCGGGCGTGGTCACGGCAGGAGTTGGCGGGGGCAGAATGCGGGCGGAGGGGACTTGATAGGCCACCAAGTCAAGGCCCTTGCCGAGGGTGGCCTCAACGGAGAGGAGGGCGAGTTCGTTGTGGATGATTTTACCCGAGACGAGGTCCACGGCGCGCAGGGAGAAGTAGGCATAGCCACTGTCGGGCTCGAAGAGGATTTCCCCGACGACGAGGGCGGCCTGGTTGCTGGCCGTGGAGGCGCGGTTGGGGAAGTCGAGGAAGAGGTTGTTGCCGAGGCGGCCGAGCTTGACGGTGCCCTGGGGATAGAGGGTCTGATGTTCGTCGACGCTTTGCGCGAGGGCGTCGTGGATCTGGCTGGTTAGCGCGGGTTTGGCCACGTAGTGGGATTTGATGAAGGTATAGGTGTCGGCGAGGAAAATTTGGCTGTAATTGTCGGACGCGAGGGATTTGATGAGTTTGTCACTCATTTGCTGGACAACGTCGGGCCACTGCGCGGAGGTGAGGACGACCGTGTATTTGCCGGGGGCGTTGGGGTTTTGAGTGAGGGCGACGGCCTGCTGGGCGGCCAGGCGAAGGGTGGCGAGGGTTTGCTTGCCCTTGGCGATGAGGGCGGTGCCGTCGGTGACCTGCTGCTGGCCGTCCTTGATTTTGTCGGCAGCGTGGGTATCAGTCATCCCGCCGCTGTCCTTGGGCTGGGTGTTTTGGAGGAGCCATTTGCCGCTGTCCATCAGGGACTGGCCGTCGTTAATTTGCTTTTGCGCGGCGCTCCATTGGAGGCGTTGCGCGCTGTTGAGGTTGAGCAACACCTCATTGTCGGACAGCGCGGGCAGGGCGGCGGCCTTCGCGGGCGCGGTTTGCGCCGGGAGGGAAAGGGCTTGGAGAGACAGGCCGCAGAAACAGGCCAGCACGAGCTTGAGGAAGAGCCGGGACATGGGGTGTAAAAAGGCTGACGATAGAAAAAACGGGCGGCTGGCCAAGAAAAATCGCGCAAAAGCCGCTGACCGAATGGTTAATCCCGGGGGTGGAGGCAACGGGTAGGGTTACCCGTTGACAAGGTAGCCCTATTTTCGCGAGTTTGCACGGATGGTCAATGAAGAATTCGTGCTGGAACGGGATTGTGCCGCCACGTTGATACCAGCGGGGGACGCGGTGGTGCTGCGCAAGGGAGCGAAAGTCGTGGTGACGCAGGCGTTGGGCGGGGCGGTGACGGTGCGGGATGCACTGGGGTTATACCGCTTGGGGGCTGGCGAGCTGGACGCGTTGGGGGCCGAGGCGCAGGCGTGGGCAGAGGAGCAGGCTGCGGGGGCGGTCGAGCCGACGGGGACGTTTTCCGAGAAGGGGGTGTGGGCGGCATTGCGGCAATGCTATGATCCGGAGATTCCGGTGAACATTGTGGACCTGGGCCTGATTTACGATTTGCGGGTGGAGGCACCGACGGCCGGGCGTAATGAAATTTTTGTCAAAATGACGCTGACGGCGCCGGGCTGCGGAATGGGGCCGGTGATTGCGGAGGATGCGCGGGCGCGGCTGGCGGCGCTGCCGGGGGTGGCGTCGGCCCGGGTGGAGATTGTGTGGGATCCGCCGTGGAATCCGCACATGATTTCGCCGGAGGGGCGGGCGAAGCTGGGGCTGGAGTGAGGGGGCGAAAACTACGCGAACGATGGTCGTAGTTTCAACGATTCGTTTCAGCCCGTGGCAGCGTTCTGTTTTCTTTTGCGCTGGGAGGAGCCGTTGTTGGCATCTTCGATTTTCAGATCGAAATGGTTCACATCAACCATGGGCCGAACGCGCGGGTTTGCGAGGACTTGCTTGGTATTGGAAAGGGTGAGGAAAAGAGTCTGGCGGGATCCGGGCGCAATTTTGTCACCTGCGGCATTAACTTGCTCCAATTGTCCATCCCTCATGGCGGAAAAAGTCAGGCCATACTGCTGGTCGTTACCAACGGTTATGACGCCGGCTTGCCCTGGTGAGAGCGTGAAGGTCTTGTTATTGCCCACGGTCACAATCTTCAAGGGGGTCAGATTGAGCACGCGCACGCTGTTGGGTGGGGAATCCGGACCGTCAGCCGGCACCGCGGCACCCGTGTAAGCATCGCCACCTTGGGAGATGACAAACACAAGAAAGTTCTTACCATCGGGAAATTGCACGTGACCAACGGGCACCATGGTTTGCTTATCCTTCACAACTTCAGGGAGGTAGAGCTGCATGGGGTTTTCGCCGGAGTAAGTGTAGACGGTTGTGCTTGGAAGCAAAGCGTCCAAGGTCAACGGGACGTATTTACCGTCCGATTTATAACTGAGGTTCCCCGAGCCCAAGGCCATGGACATGCTTTTAAACTTAACCGTAATGGGGTCAGCCTTGACGGAGACAAAGGCGCCGCCAAAGAGGGATACAATCAAAATGAATGCATGAAGGTAATGGCGCATAAAATTAAATGTCACCGGCATTAAGCCAGCGGAGGGAAACAAGGCTAAAGCGGCGGCCGAAATAGTTGTTCTGGAAGTTTGCGGTCCAAGGCATGACGGCGGGGTTGTCCGGCATGGCCGCGGGTTCCCTAAGAGGGTTGTTGGAATTTATTGAGACGGTGTCAATATATTCCGGCAGGCGCTGGACGACGGCTTCGCACCAGGCGCGGCTTACGACAGAGCCATCCAGCGGGTCATTCACCTGACCATAGGCGCGGATGACAAAGGTGTCGGAGCGGGCGGCGAGAACCGGGGCCAGGGACTGCAGCAAGTCGGCCTGGGTCAGCCAGCCAGGAATGCCGGTGGAGCGATACATCGTGCCAATGGGCTGATATGAAGTGGAAGGCAAAAACGTGACGTTATCACCGTTGACTCCGCCGCCTCCCGATGCGGTCAAATCCGTCATCGCATTGAAAGTGCTGCCAGCCAACGGCAGGGCGTCAATCGCGCTTTGGAGGGCGCCGGACTGGCTGGCGGCGTCGCTGACGGGGCCAAGGCGGCGGTTGACAAATTGGGAGAGCGAGAGGAAGGGGCCGCGGGCGCGGACTTGCTGGACAATAAGGGTGGCGAGGTTGCTGATATCCTGGTCGGTCAGCGCCCGGAAGCCAGTAAAGGACTGCTGGCTGTCACCGGAATTGGGGGCATTGCTGCCCGTGCCGTTGTAGGTATAGTTGCCCAGCACCGTGGTATTGCCCAATAAACTCAAACTGGCGGGCACACGAGGAAAGGCCAGGACTGGCTGTGAAGCGTTGGGCGGGGTGCTGGGGGCGGAGGCGGTGGCGAGGGCGGAGGCGGTGGAGGCAGGGGGCAACGCGCGCAAGCTGGCCAGGAGCGCCTTCCAGGCTTCGACCGAAGTGGAATTGATGTTGAACGCGCCATCATTCATGAGATACCGCGAGAGGGCATAACCCTGGGGCATGTAATTATGCGCGGAGGCGGTCGCCGTTTCCAGATCGTCCACGCCATTCGCGATGGTGGCATTGGCCGCACCCACGTTCAACAAGGTGTTGTTGGGGGAAAACCCGGAGGCAAACCTCATGCGGGGATTGGTGACCTGGCCGGTGGTGGTGTTCGGTGTCAGGCTCGCATAGGCGGTGAGGGAGGTCGTGTAATTGCCCCCTTGAGCGCCTCCACCCTGGGCGATGCCGGAGAAATAGCAGTGATCCCAGAGGGCGGCGTTGAGCAGGTAGCTCATGTCGTAAGCGTTGACGGTGGCGTTCCCGGCACCCGTGCCCACCAAAGTAAAATTGGCGCCCAACTGGGCGGCGGTGAGGCTCTTGAGGTTGGTCTGCTGTCGGTTCGAGACCGAGAGAATGCTTTTGGCGGTGCCGACGAAGGGGGAGGCGTAGGAATTGCCGAAGGCGTTGCCGGGCTGGTAGCTGACGGAGTTGAAAAGGTCGTCGGCGGTCAAGTCGGCGTGTTGCAACTGTCCCAGGGAAAGCACAGGCAGGGCGTTGGTTTTGGCGGCGGAGGCTCCGGGAGTACGCCAAGGCAGGTTGTAAAGCGTGACATAGGGCTGTCCAACCTGTCCAAGGTTGGTATTGGCATGGCCCCACTCGGGAATGACGGGATTCGATCCGCCGGCCCAGTTCCCTAGATTTCTGGTGAAATACTGGTTGTTCATGAATTGGACGTCACTATTGACGAGAGTCGGCTGGGAATTGTCACCGGCGGTAGGATCAAACAGACGAAGGTAAGGAGGTACATTGGGAAAACCATTATAGATCGTAGAATTGGAGGTGAGACCCCCGTAGCCGTCCTGTGTTTCCGGGTTGAGGGTGGCGCTGGGTGGCAGCGAAATAACTGTGGCCCGCAAATTGAAATCGGTGAAGGTCCGGTAGTTAATGCCGGTAAATGTCTTGGAGGAACCCGAGTAGGTGCCGGCACTGAGGTCCATTATGGGCATACTATTTAAGGTTAAGGTCGAACCGCCCGCGCCAATTGAAGCCGTGGGAAAACCGATTTCCGACGGTCCGGAGGAGCCCCCTGCGTTCACATTATAGTTATCGTAATTGTATGCCCCTAGGCTGTAAAAGGTGGCCGAGGCGGGCAGGCCCAGCCAGAAATAGTAAGTGCAGAGGTGATGGGGAATGGCCCCACTGTTTGCTCCATCCGAGATCGTGCCTTGGTCACCCGAGGGATTATTCTTAATATTTACCGGAATATTGGGAATGGTGCCAGCGATGCCATCGCCAGTAAGATCCAGCCCCATGATGGACTGCAAGACAATGGGGCTGGTGGTGGTTCCGCCCGAGGAGGAGGTAGAGCCGGTGGGGGCGATCATTTGCAAGGTGCAGGCCACAGACGGCAGAAATGTCGTGAGAAAAATATCACTGCCACCTGTTGGCGCGGAACTGAGAGCCCCGCCGGATTGGATGAGGACAAAGTTGTTAAGAGTGCTGGTGGAAATAGTGGCGTTGCTACCCAATTGAATAGTGCGCGCGCCCGAAGACGGCAGCGTTTGGCCAATCCAGGTGAAGTTACCGTTTAAAGGGGAGTTTTTTTCTTGCGCATCGAGACTGAGGGTGGAACTGGATCCGGTAATGGCATAGAGCTTGGTCTGTCCGGGAACGAGAGTAAGGCTGCCGGCGGCGGTACCCAAATCGGACAGGTGGAACGTCACATTGCCGAGCATGGAGTCCGTGCTGCTGGCCAACGAATTATCCACAAAATTGGGCAGAATGGCATAATAATTCGTTTTTACATGCCCAGCGGCATTGCTGAAGGTCGTCCCATTTTGTTCAAAGCTGCTTTTCGGGAATCCCCCGGTGAAAGTGGCCCCGCCGGCTCCCTTTCCAGGCGTAATGAAAAAGCCCCATTCGGATTGGGTGTGGGTATTAATGGTGTAGGTGAGGTTCAGTCCTTTGCTGGCGGTGATCGTGAAATTGTAGGGATTGGACAGGACAAAACCCGCACAAAGAGTCATATCAACCTGCTCCGAGGAATCCAGAAGCATGCCAAACTCCAGCCGCCCTTGTACGACGACGGGAACGACTCCCGGCTGGACGGGGATGGCGGTGGCTGTCGACGTGGAATTTGAGGACAAGCCGATGTTGTAGTAGGCTTGAATCGCGTCCCAATACGGTCCCATGAGCGGGCTGATGACGGCGGCGCCGTAATCAGGAGAGTTTGGGTTGGTTGTGGTGTTGCCCGTCGTGTTGCCGGTGGTGGAATTGCCGGCATTGGGGAGGATTTTCTTGCCTTGCAAGTCGTTGGTGAATACCGCGGGCACTTCGAGGGCGGTGGTGAGGTCGTATTTGAGGCCGCCGCGCTGGGAGTCGGCGAGGACGCCGAGGGAATAGGTGGTGAGGTCGTGAAAGTGCTCGCGGAGGGGGTCGTTGGTTGGGGTGAGGTGGTTGGTGCCGGCAATGGGGTCGCTGCCGTTGGCCGAATTGCCGATGTAATGGCCTTCGAGGGGCTGCACCATGCTCTTCAAGACGGCATTGTTGAAGGGATAAGTTGAGAGATCAGCCATTTCCTCCAGGGCGAAGCGCTGCGGGGCTATGAGGCGGTTAAGGTAGGCGGCCCCTTTCGGGATGGTGTCCGTAGAGTTGACAAATGAAGTTTGTGTTGATCCGAAATTAGTTGTCGTGAGGTAGCTGGTGGCGGTGGCATTGTAGCCGAGGGGGAGGATGGAGGCGTTGCCACCAATATCCACCATGTTGTATTTGGACTTTACACCCTCGTCACCAACCCAATAGGCGTAGCTGCCAGTGGTGACGGGGGCGGGGTCGTCGTCACCGGGGATGGTCAGGGGGACGAGGGGGGCAGCCACGTAGCGGGACACGGGAGTTTGCGGAACGGCGGTGCCGTTAATGGTGATGACGCTGAAGGACTGGTTGCCGGCGGAATTGGAGCCGACAAGGAGGGTGGCGTTGGCTTGGCCGCCCCTAAAGGTGACGCCCGTGACAGGAAGAGGAGTCAGGGCCGTGGCGGTGGCGGTCAGGTTACTGATGGAGACACTGGGGGCAAAGGTGGTGGCAGCGGCGGTGGGGGTTTTGATGGCGAGTTGTTTGGTGGTGGCGTTCTGGGTAAAGGCCAGGGTGGTGTTCTCATCGCCACTGACGAGCCAGGTGAGCAGCACGGGGGTGGGGGTGGGCAGGGCGGTGGGGGTCGCTCCGCCGGTGGTGCCATAGAAGCTGTAAGTGGGGGCGGCATTGCCCCAGACGCCGGTCCAATAGCGGGTGCCGCCGTTCGCATTGGGGGCATTGCTGGCCAAGCCGCTCGCCGTATCAATCGTGGAGTTATAGGCGTAACTTCCGGTTGTTGATGTGGGTAGGGCGGTGGATGGGTCTCCATCGCCGCGGCGAGCCAGATCGGCCGTGGCAGTGATGCGGGTGTCCGGCCCGGCGAATTTTTGCAATTGGGCCATGGCGACGCGGACGCCATAGAGGGCGTTGAGGTGCGCCTGGGTGGCCTTGAGGTTGTATTGCGTGACCTGCGAGGAGACCTGGATGGAGATGGTGAGCGTGACGAAGAGCAGCACGAGGAATGCCATCAGCGTCAGCACAATGATGAGGGCGAAACCGGGCTGGCGGGAGCGCTGACGGGTAAGGCGGGCCATGTGGCCGGCGGAGCGGGGGGTAGTCATGTTCGGGGTGGGTAAAGTTCTTAAAGTATGCCGGGGGGAATACCAAGATAAAATCATCGCGGGAAAGAGGTGGAGATGGGGAGGGGAAATCGCCTTAAAAACAGGGTCGACGGTGCTTATCACTTGATGGGGGGCTTTTCATCGCAAGGCGGGGTGGTTGACAAGGCGCGGAGCAGGTGGGGGAGTATTCCGGCGCTTTTGGATGGAGCGGCATTTTGCTTCACGCTGGGATGGAATAGGTTATGATCGAAATGTCGAGAAGTTTATGCCGGAGGGTGGAAAAGTGGCGGGGAAAGCGATTTGAGGCGGGTGGCCATTTTGCAATTTTCGGCGGAGCGCGATATTTATACTGGAGCCGGGAGCCGGGAGCGATTATTGCGGCGGTTCGTCTTATGCAATATCGTAAACTTGGCCGCACCGGCCTGCAGGTTTCCGTGCTCAGCCTGGGCACTTCGCCTTTCGGGAGCGTGTTTCGCCCGGTGAAACTGGAGGACTGTGTGCGCACGGTGGAGGTGGCGCTGGAGGGCGGGATCAATTTTTTCGACACGTCGCCAGCCTACGGGAACACGGTGGCGGAGACGAACCTGGGCATCGCGTTGCGCGGGGTGCCGCGGGCGCGTTACTACCTGGCGACGAAGATTGGGAGCTACGGCGGCGACGAATACGATTATTCCGCGGCGCGTACGGAGCAGAGCCTGCATGCGAGTTTGCAGCGGCTCGGGGTGGACTACGTGGATGTCCTGCATGCGCACGACATCGAGTTTGGCGACCCGGAGCAGATTTTGCGCGAGACACTGCCGGCGATGCTCAAGCTGAAGGAGCAGGGGCTGGCGCGGCACCTCGGTATCACGGGCCTGCCGTTAAAAATCTTTCCGAGCATTCTGGACCGGGCGCCACCGGGGGCGATTGAGGCGCTGCTGTCGTTTTGCCATTATGCGCTGAACGATGTCTCGCTCGAACCACTGCTGCCGTATTTTGCAAAGAAAGGCGTGGGGGTCATCAACGCCTCGTGCACGGGGATGGGCCTGCTGTCGGCGCGCGGCGCGCCGGACTGGCATCCGGGGAGTCCGGCGATCAAGGACGGCTGCCGCAAGGCGGTGGAATTTTGCCAGGCGCGCGGCGTGGACATCGTGAAGCTGGCGGTGCAGTTCGCATGTGCGCCGGCGGCCATCGCGACGACGCTCATCGGCACGGCCTCGCCGCAGAATTTGCGGGACAACCTGGCTTATCTCAACGAGGCGATGGACGAAAGGCTGATCGCGGAAGTGCGCGAGGTCTTGCGGCCCATCATGAATTTTAACTACACGCGCGGACGACCGGAAAACCGGGATGACCTCCTCGTCACCCGGTAAAACCCGACCCTTTTTGGTCTTCCAGCGGGTACGCGGCGATTATTACGCCGACTTTTTGCGGCGGCGGTAGAGGTCGCCGAGGGCGAGGAGGCCGAGGGCAAAGCCGGCGGCGTAGGTGGACGGCTCGGGCACGGCGGAGAACGGAACAATCTCACCGGAGGTGAGAATTTTTGCGCCGTAGCTGCCGGCGGCCAGCCCGGAGGGGTTGACGAAGGTGATTTCGGACAACTGGGTGGAGGTGAGAGTGGTGTTGGACGAGCCGAAGAAAAGCTGGTCGGTGCCGCCGCCGGTGAGGTTGCCGCTCCAGTTGGTCACGGAGAGGGACTGGCCGGCAGTCCAAGCGGTGGAGTGGCTGTCGGCGAAGGCGATGACGGAGCTGCCGGCGCCGAGGTTGAGGGTGGAGCTATTACTCAAGGTGAGGGTGCCGAGGCCGGCGGTGGAGGAGGAGCCTTCGGAGAAGCCATTGGTGGCGAAGGTGCCACCGGCGAGGTTCATGGTGGTGGAGGAACCGATTTGATTGCTGGCGCCGAGCATGAGCGTGCCGCCGGTGTTGATGATGATGCCGGAGCCAGCGATGGCATTGACCCCGGCGGTCTTGGAAAGGGTGAGGGTGCTGGCGTTGACGGTGACGGTGCCGGTGAAGGTGTTGGCGGCGGTGCCACCGAGGGACAGGATGCCGGCGCCGGCTTTGACAAGGTTGCTGGAGCCGGAGACGACGGCGTTGACGGCGAGGTCAGTGGCGGCGGCGCCGCGGGCGACGGTGAAGGTGGTGGTGGTGGCCTGGAGCTGGAGGTTGCCGGTGACGGTGGCGATGTTGCCCGAGGCGTTGGTGGTGAAGTTGCCGCCGGCGGAGCCGATGGTCAGGGTGCCCGCGCCGCTCTGCACAGTGCCGCCGGTCATGCCGAGGGAGCCAATGGTTTCGTTGCTGCCGTTGAGGTCGAAGACGCCGGAGTTGTTGACGGTGACGGCGAGGCTGTCGGCGATCTGGTCGTTTTGGGCGAGTTGGAGGGTGGAGGTGCCGACGGCGGAGGTGTTGTTGCCGACGACGATGGGACCATTCCAGGTGTTGGCGCCGGAGTTGTGGTTGAAGATGACGGTGCCACCGTCAATCTGAAGGCCGAGGGTGTTGGTAATGCCCTGGGTGCCGGAGAAGGTGAGGGTGCCGGTGCCGGTTTTGTCGAAGAGGCCCGCGCCGGAGATCTGGCCGGAGATGTTGCCGTTGCCCGCGCCGGTCCAGGTGAGGTTGTAAGGCAACTGGAGGGAGCCGCTGAGCGTGAGCGAGCCGGAGGAGACGTTGATGGTGCTGGCCGCGCCGAGGATGACCGCGCCACCGAGGGTGTTAGCTCCGCCGGAGCTGAAGAGGGCGCCGTTGCTCGAGACGCCGGTGCCGCTGAAGGTGAAGTCGGATTCGGTGACGGTGATGCCGCCGTTGAGCTCGAGGGTGGCGCCAGTGTTGACCTGATTGCCGGATTCGGCGGTGCCGAGGGCGCTGCTGTTGGTGAGGCGGACATTGCCGCCGTTGATGACAATCGGGCCGGTCCAGGTGTTGACGCCGTTGAGATCGAGCTCGCCTGCGCCGTTTTTGGTGAGGGTGATGTAGAACGAGTCGCTAAGGACACCGTTGAGGACGACTTTGCCGGCGGAGATGTTCCACGTCTGGCTGTTGACCAGGCTGAGGTTGGAGTTGATGGTCTCGGTGTTGGCGCTGGCACTGGAGAAGTTGCCGACGATGCCGATGGTGCCGTTGTTCAAGGTGAAGGCTCCGGCGGTGCTGGCGAAGGCGAGGCTGTTGAGGTAATTGGTGGGGGCAGCGTCCACGTTCACGGTGGTGCGGGTCGAGCCGTCGAAAGTGACATTGGCCGTGGGGAGCGGGAAGTAAGGGCTGTTGGTGTAGAACGGGGCGGAGCCGGTGTTCCAGTTGGCATTGGTGGTCCAGTTGCCATTGGCGCCGGCGCCGTTCCACGTTTGGGCGGAGGCGGGAGCAAGGAAAGCACCGAGGAGGAACGCAACCAAGACCAACAGCCGCCAGCGGGGGGCTGGTGGCTGCGTGGGCAGAATTAGTTGCGGACGGTTAGACATGGGTGTTGGTTCCACTATCGGTTGTACAGCTATAGTATCGGCCAAAACAGCCGGGAACGCGAGCCAAAGGCTGAAGGAAATTTCTCAAACTACCCGGGGGGTAGCCGCCGGGCAAAATAGCCTGGCTAGGGGGTTTTTCAGCAAGGACTTAGGAAAGGAACGCGGCTGGTAAAGGAATAGTCAAAATGTGACTATTTTCCCGACCAACCGTGAAAGGAGACCCGGAGGGGGAAAAGTGGTGCCGGACCGGGGACTTGAACCCCGAACCAATTGATTAAGAGTCAACTGCTCTACCATTGAGCTAGCCCGGCGTGGCCGGCTGGGGCGGGGACCTGCGAAAACGCAGGTGAAGAACCGCTTGGGCATCCGGCAAAGCGGGAGACATTACAAGAGCGGGCGACGGAGGCAAGCAAGTTTGGCGAGGAGTTGGTGAAGTAAGCTACAGGCAGGTTAGTTCGGCTTCGGGGTGATGATGGCCATCCCGTCCTTAACCTGGATGCTTTCATACTGGGCGAATGGCGAAGGGTTCACGCCCCGGTTAAAACCATCCGCCAGGTTCTGCTGGCGAAGGGTGACCATGACGCTTTCTGGCACGGGCTGGCCCTTCACCGTCAGGGACTGGGTGAAGACGGACAACTTGCCATCGACGATGGAGGCTTTGAACGTGCCGTTGCCATTCAGGTAGCGACCGGAGACATCGAGGGTTTTGAGCGCCGGAATTTGGACCGCGACGGCATCCAGCGGCAGGCTGAGCTGCGCCTTGATTTCATCGCCATCGAGCGCAATGGAGATGCTGTCCTTGAACGGTTGCATTTGCGGAGTATTTGTCAGCAGGGTGGTGATCTCCGCGCCGTTCAACTCCAGCGGCGGCGGGTTGTGGTGGGCGTTCATTGCGGCGGTGAATGCGTCCACCCGGGCGTGCAAGGCCTGCAAGTCGGCATCCGGCATGACCACTTTCTGAATCGTCATTGGGGTGGTGTCGGTGTATTGGACAATTATGGCATCGGCCTGGTGCAAGGCGAAGCGCACGGCAAAAAAGATCGCGATGCCGGCCACCACCAGCAGCACCAGGCTGGTCAGGCAGCCGTAGAAAAAGCATCCGTGTTTCTTTTGCTTGATGGAAGCGGGATCGTTCATGGAGGGGTTTTGGATGGTGAATTTGTTTTACGTCAAACTGGTTACTCCCGCGCGAACTACTGACCGATGACAACGGTGGGCGCGGCGCTGCCCGCGGCTTGCAAGGCGGTTTTTGCTTCGTGGCGGTTGTTCAGATTGATGTTGGAGCGGATGAGGTCATCGTATTCGGGGCCGGGCTGGATGACCTGGTCGTCGGTGTTGGGCACGCCGTTGAGAAGCGAGACGCCCTGGGTATGGCCGCGGGAGGTCTGTGTGGTTTCCATGATACACACGGGCGCGAGCGCACCGGTGCGGGCGAGCAGGATGGTGCCGGGTGGCAAGGGCGGGACAGTAAGGGAGATCACGCCCATGCTTTCGACCCGGCTGGCCCAGGAGACTTTGCCGATGACGACGCTGCTGCTGGGAGTGGGCGCGGTTTTGACCTTGGACTGGGCGGCTTTTTGGTTGGCGGCGGTGAGGCTGCCGGCATCGGCAATTTCCTGCGCCGAGCGCGGATGGGTGCAGCCGGAGGCGAAGAGCGCGGTGAGCGCCAGGAGGGTCAAGGAGCGAGTCGAGATTGAGCGCATAGCAGTGAAGTGGGGATTATCCCCCAAGTGACGCAAGCCGCACGCGGGGCGTCAAGTTTAACCGCGCAGCAGGATGGACAAGGTGGACAGCTAAAGCGGGCTGTTTTCGGCTTCGGGGTGCCGCTCGCGGAGCATGGCGGCTTCCTCGGAGATGTTGCGGAGGGACAGCCGCGTGGCTTGGAACAAACCGTAAGCGCCGTATATCAGGCTGACGACACCGGCAAAGCCGGCGATAAAACTGATTGTGACGATGAATTCGACTTCAACGGCGTAGGGGGAGGTGGCGCGCACGGCGCCGACAATGGAAATGATGGTGGAGCCGGCGAAGCAGGCCATGGCGACGTAGATGGCGCGCAGAGCATTAAGCAGGAGAATGCTTTGGCGTTCCACGCGGCTGACCTGCCGGAACAAAAGCTTCCGCACATGCGCGGGGTGGGCCTGCTCTTCGAGCTGGGTGCCGAGCGAGCGCATGCGCTCGCTGGCGCGCAGGAAGCGGTTGCTTGTGCTCAGCGCCAGCAGGGAGGCGGAGTTGGTCAGCAGGGCGGGAGCGGCCACGACGGTGAGCACCGCAAACGGATTCGACGATAGATCCATGACCGCAGTGTGAGGCGGGAAGGCGCGGCTGGCAACGTTCGCTTGCGTGGCGGGCAATCCCGGCTTGCAGACCGCGGCGCGTTACTTGACGGGGGTTTGGGCCGCGGCTTGGGCGGCCAACTGAAACTCTTTTAGTGTTTCACTGATCTGGGCCTTGATGTCCGCGTTGGGCGCCTTGTCGAGCGCCTGGGTTTCAAACTGGATGGCTTTGGCGGTGTCGCCCTGGAGCGAATAGATATGGGCGAGGGTGTCGAGCGAGGAGGGGTCCTGGCCTTGCGAGAGGGCGACGGCGCGAGTGGCAAATTTCAAGGCCAGCGGATAATTGTGGCTGGGCAGGCGGGAATCGCCGGCGAGTTGCCAGGCGGTTTCATTGAGGGCATCCGCGTTGTCCTTCAGGGAGTCGTAAATGTCGGGAACGAGTTTTTCAGTGGCGGCGGGGTCTTCCGCAGCCACGAACAAAAAGAGGCGGCCAAGCGTGACGGGCAGGTTGAGCATGCCGGGATGCGCCGCCGCAAAGTCCTTGGTGGCCTGGATGGCGGCGGCCCATTGCCGGCCTTGCATGAGGCCGTCGGTTTTTTCCTCGAATTCGCGCTCGGCTTTGCGATCGGCGGCGATTTGTTTGGTGTCGAGCGTGCCAGCCAGGAGTTTTTGCAGATACGGCTCCAGTTCCATGGGGTGGCCGATCCAGGCGATCCTGCCGTCCTTGTCCACGAGGAAGGCGGTGGGGATGCCGTTCTGGCCGGCGGCTTCCATCCAGGTCGTATTCATTTTGCCCTCGGGAGACTGGGAGACGTCATCCACGGCGACCCGGTAGTCCATCTGGTCGCCCATTTGGGCGACGAACGGCGCGACGGCCGACTGGTCAGGCTCCGAGACATCCTGGCCGATGAAGGTGACGTCGGGATATTTTTTCTGGAGCTCGGTCAAATGCGGGATGGAAATTTTGCACGGGCCGCACCAGGTGGCCCAGAATTCCACCACGTAGATTTTGCCTTTGTCGAACTGCTTGACAGGGGAGCCCTTGATCCAGGCGCCGGGCGCGAGGGGCGGGGCGGGGTCGCCTTCCGCGAGGGTTATGGCCGGGGCGGCGACCGGAGTTGCGCCGGAAGATACGGTGGCCGGGCCAGGGGTGGGGGTGGTCGGCGGGCTTGGCGGCGTGGGCGCAGTGTCATATTCCACGACAAAGCCATGGTTGGAAAGGCTGGCGGGGCGGCTGCCCCAGGTGGATTGGGGTTGGTTAAGCCAGGGCGCCCAAAAGCACAGGCGCGCCTGCTTGCCGGCGGTGGCATCCGGTTGGGACTGAGCCCAATTTGCGTAGGTAAATGCACCTTCATTTTTGACCCATAGCCACGTGGTATTTGACGGGGTGCGGACATTAGCAACGATATAGCCACCCAGCCACGGGCCGATGCTGGACCCTGCCGGATCGTTCACCCAAAACCGCGGGTCTTTTACCAAGTTGAATACGAAGGCGTTTTCCTCGGCGGAAGCGACGGTGGCGAGGTAACCACCATGCGTGATGGCGAAGCCTTGGGCGGTTTCCCAAGTGATGCCGGACGGGGCGGCGAACGCCTGATAATAGTGGCCCGTGCCGCCGGTGGCGGACCATTGCACTACGGGGGCGCCCTGGGGATCGGCGGAATTAGCCGGGGTGGTGTTTTGGGCAACAGCCAAACCCGTGGCACCGAGTTGGGCGAGAATCAGCCAGGCAAGAAGGCGGACAGTCATGGTTAGACGCAAACGCTAGTCTGGACAATGTGGCGCGCAAACCATTTGACACCGAAAGCAACGCAAGGCTCCCGGGAATTTAATGCGCGGAGCGGAGGCACGGCGGCGGCTACGACGGAGAGGGTCGCGTAAAGATCGGCGGGGAGCTCCAGGCCGCGAACATAAAGCGGGAGGCAGGCGCGGCGCCTGTTTCCCGGGTGCGAACTTGAACTGCCTGCGATTCCGCAGGCGAAAGGCTGACCATGGCGGGGACGGATTTGTTCAGGATAATCGTCAGGCCAAGGTTGCTGACCTTGCCCAGAACTTTGGAAGTGCCGTTGATGTTGGCGACAATGGTGAGGACGCCGCTGTTGGTCAGGTGCGCCACCACGGTTCCGTTGGTGATGGTGACGGTGTCGCTCACGCTGAGAATGGTGACATTCGCGTTGCCCGAGAGCGTCGCGCTGTAATCGGTGGTGTTGGAGCTCGTGGGCTTAAGGGTGATGGCAGTGCCGGCCCCGACATAACTGAGAATGGTGGAGGCGACCTTCGTGGAGACGCCGGCGAGGCCGGTGGAGTTGATGCTCAGGCTGAAGTTTTGGGCGGCGGTCGAGAGGGACAGGCTGTGGTTGCCGATGTAATTGAGCGTCATCGAAGTGATTGCATAATTGCCGACAAAGGCAGGCGGCGGGGGGGTGACCGTGAGGCTGGCGGGTTTGCTGACGGCGGTGTTGAAAATGTTGTGGACGACCGCCTGATATTTGAGTCCAGAAAGCGAGGGGCTGGCCGTGACGGTCAACTGGCCGGTGTTCACACCGGAGTAGGCGCCGCCATTCGCAAGATTGCTCCAGTTTTTGCCGTCCGTGGAAGACTGCCACTGGACGGTGGAGGGCGCAGCGGTGAAGGCGATCGTAAAGGTGGTGCTGGAGCCGCTACCGACCGTCTGGTTAGCGGGCGAAGCCAGGATCTTCGGGGGTATGCCAAGCTGGATGTTGCTCGGGCCCTTGGTGAGGGTTACGGTGCCCATGGTCGAGACGCTTTTGATGGTGACTGAGTAATTGCTGCTATTCGCCTGCACGAATTTCTTAATGGTGTAGTTGCCCACCGTGGTCGTGGCGACGAGGCTGGTGCCCTGATACCACAGGTAAGTGACGGTGCCCGGGCCGGTGGCGCTCACGCTGAAGGTGACAGACTGGTTGGCGAGGACGTAGGTCACGCCGCCGTCGGATTGGGTGGCGGCGAGGCTGACGCCGAGGCTGCCGGCCGTGAGCGCGGAGGGCTGGACGATGAGCTTGGCGGCGGCGCTGGTCACGGACTTGACGCTATTGGCCAGCACGCAGCGATACAGACTGCCCGACTGGACGAGGGTGGCATTGGCCACGCTGAGCTGGAAGGTTTGCGAGCCGGTGATATTGGCGTTGTCGGTCAGATTGGCAAAGACGGTGCTACCGGCGGCGGCGCGCTGCCAGTGCAATGTCGGGCTGGTGCCAGTGTAGGCTACTGTAAAGGTGGCGGTGGAGCCGGCGATGACAGTGCTGTTGGCCGGCTGGGTGATGATTGCCGGGGCGGTTGGCTTGGTGGTGCCAATGGTGAGGGTGACCGTGTTGCTGGTGACGTTGCCGGCACTGTTGTAAACGAAGCAGCGGTATTGGTCGCCGTTCATGGTGGAAGTGACATCCGGGATGATCATCCCCGGGGGCGTCGGGAAACCATTGGGCGGGTAGTGAACGCCGTCGTTCAGGCTCACATTGCTGAAGGTAGAGGAGGTGCCGTGCTTGAGTTGCCAGACGAAGGCGGGGGTGGGAGTGCCGGTGGCAATGATGCTGAAGTCAGCCTCGGCGTGCACGTAAGGGGCGGCAACGCTCACGGGCTGCGTGGTGATTTTGGGGGCGACGCCCTGGATGGTGAGGGTGGCGGCGTTGGTGAAAATCGCGGCGTTGCCCGTGGCGGTGACCTGGCAGCGGAACATCAGGCCGCTCATGTTGATGATAACATTGGAAATATGCAGAGTGCTGCTGACCGAGCCAGCGTAAGTGACCCCGCTAACTGTGCCGTCCGAGAAGTTATTCCAGGACGAGCCGCCATTGTTGGAGAACTGCCACTGGTAAACAAGGCCCGTGCCGGTGACGCTGGCGGAGAAGGTGGCATTGCCGCCGATGCTCACCGTGGCGTTGGCCACCGGACTCGTGACGTTGGCGGAAACGCCGACGACGATTTCGGGGGTGGAGATGTCCTCGCCGAGGGGGTCGCCAAGTTCGCGTTCGGCGTTGCGACCCGTGCCCCAGAGGTTGCCGGCCTTGTCGATATAGAGGGTCTGCCACATGCCGGCAGAGATGGCGGTGACATTGGTGGAGATGGCGACGGGGATGTTGCTGAAATAGCCTCCGATGGCTCCGCCATCACCGAGTTGACCGTATTCACCATCGCCCATGCCGTAGAGGGTGCCATTGGCAGTGAGGAAAAGGCTGAAATAGGTGCCGCTGTGACTTGCAGACACTGCGGTGACGTTCGCAGAAAGAATTTCCTCGGGCGTGAAGACGTTGCCGATGGTGAAGCCATCGCCCAATTGGCCTAAGAACTCATCACCCATGGCCCAGAGGCTGCCGCCGGATTTGACATAGAGCGTGTGGTTATAGCCGGCGGAGACGGCGATGACCCCGGAGTCAATTTGGACAGGAGTGTCGAACTGAGAAGTGGCATTCCCGAGGCCGAGTTCGCCGGAGCTATTGTCGCCCATGCCCCACAGCGTATGGTCGTTTTTGATGAAGACGCTGTAGATGTCGCCCATCGAAATGGCGGCGATATTGGAGTCGGAGGGCAGGATTTGGACGGGGATGTTGGTGGCGACGGTGGAATTGTTCATGTCCACGCCTGTGCCCAATTCGCCAAACTGATTGTAGCCCATGCCCCAGAGGCTGCCGTCGGTCTTAGTAAACAGGGTGTCGTAGGGGCCGGTGGTGAAAGCGACGACGTTGGTGGCAATCGGGGTGGGATCCAGAAAGGTGGTTGTGTTGCCGAGGCCAAGCTGGCCAAAAGTGTTGTCCCCCATCCCGTAAAGGGTGCCATTGCTGGTGAGAAAGAGGCTGTGCCCGCCCGAGGTGGCGGCGGAGACCACCGGGCCGGCGGCGGGGATTTGGACGGGGGGGGCGGCGTAAACGAGGGTGGAGTTCGCCCCCAAGCCGAGCGTGCCGGGATTCTGGTAATTGTTACCGGTGCCCCAGAGGGTGAAATCGGACTTGATGAAGAGGCCGTTTTTATCTCCGGCGGAGACGGCGGTGACGGTTTGCGAGGCGGCGGGAAGATTGGGCGCGGCCAGGGCAAAAAACAGGGCGCTTAACCCGGCGATGACGCACCGGCTGGCGGGGGACTTTGAAGCGATGGGTAAGGAAGATTTAGCGTTCGAGCAGACGTTGTGATGATTCATAGGGATAGGCCGTTGCAAATGGAGCGATGAGGGTAACACCTTATTCCCAAAATCAAATGACAGCGAGCTTTTACGCTGGTTGATCTGCGGCCTCCAAGCCCAACAGTTTTACAATCAACGGCATCCAATTTGCCAAGATGGAGCTGTGTATTATCGAAAGCACCGGCGCTTTACCTGGGCTTACCCACCTTTGCGGAACTGATCGAAGCCGGGGCCACTGGTGGCGAACTCGCCTTCGAAGAAGCCGTGCAACTGGCGGATGCGCGTGGGATGGCGCATCTTGCGGAGGGCCTTGGCTTCGATCTGGCGGATGCGCTCGCGGGTGACTTTGAACTGGCGGCCCACTTCCTCGAGCGTGCGGCTGTAGCCATCCTGCAAACCGAAACGCAAGGAAAGCACGCGACGCTCGCGCTCGGTGAGCGAGTCGAGCACGTCCATGATTTTTTCGCGCAGGAGCGAATAGGCCGTCATGTCGTACGGGTTTTCCGCGGCCTTGTCCTCGATGAAGTCGCCAAAGTTGGTGTCGTCGGAATCGCCGACCGGGGACTGGAGGGAGATGGGCTGCTGGGCCATCTTCATGATCTGCTGCACGCGCTCGACGGGCAGGTTCATCTCGTCGGCGACTTCCTCGGGGGTCGGCTCGTGGCCGAGTTCCTGGAGGAGTTGCTTCTGTACCTGCATGACCTTGTTCAAGGTCTCGATCATGTGCACCGGGATGCGGATGGTGCGGGCCTGGTCGGCGATGGAGCGGGTGATGGCTTGACGGATCCACCAGGTGGCATAGGTGGAGAATTTGTAGCCGCGGCGGTATTCGAATTTTTCGACGGCCTTCATCAGGC
>CAZDAQ010000002.1:14819-50734 GCA_964503425.1 uncultured Opitutales bacterium | reverse complement strand
AAAGCTTCTTCAGCACGCGCAAACGCAAACTCGGCAGCGCCCTGTCCAGCCGCAACACCGCCCAACTCCTCAAGGAAGCCACCCTGGGCGTCGTCGCCTCCGCCCACCACCGGTAGTGGACAGTCGAAGCCCTTCATGTTTTAAACAAAGCAGGTTGAAGACTCTACGTAGCCCAACCAAATCCAACTAAAATATTTCGCCGGCAATCCATCTTTTACAAAAATCCTAAACACCCGTTCACCTATTTCGCGCGGTTTACCCGAGCTGCTTTGCCCTATACATCCCGTTTCCCAAACCGCAAACCGCTTACCTTCGACCTCAGCAATCCCCATTCAGCAATCCGCAATTTCCTTCCCATCCCCTCCCCCCTCCGCTACCCTTTACCCCATGGAAAAGCCCAAGTTTACGCTCGAATTCGAGAAACCCCTGCGCGAGCTCGAAGCCCAGCTCGAGAACCTCCGCCGCCTCTCCGCCGAGCAAAATCTGGACGTCCGCTCCGAAATCCGCGCCATCGAGGAAAAACTCGAGGCCACCAAGGCCGCCATCCACCAAAACCTCACCTCCTGGCAAAAGGTCCAGCTCGCCCGCCACCCCCTCCGCCCCTACTCCCTCGACTATATCCACCACATCTTCACCGACTTCGAGGAACTTCATGGAGACCGCCTCTTCCGCGACGACCAGGCCATCGTCGGCGGCCCCGCCTGGCTCGACGGCAAGCCCGTCATGCTGCTCGGCCAGCAAAAAGGCCGGAAAACCAAGGAAAACATCCGCCGCAACTTCGGCATGCCCAACCCCGAAGGCTATCGCAAGGCCCTCCGTCTGATGCGCATGGCTGAGAAATTCCGCCTTCCCGTCATCGCCCTCGTGGACACCGCCGGCGCCTATCCCGGCATCGGCGCCGAGGAGCGCCACGTCGCCGAAGCCATCGCCGTCAACCTCCGCGAAATGAGCACCCTCGAGACCCCCATCATCGCCGTCATCATCGGCGAAGGCGGCTCCGGCGGCGCCCTCGGCATCGCCGTCGCCGACGTCGTCCTCATCCTTGAAAACGCCTACTACTCCGTCATCTCTCCTGAAGGCTGTGCCGCCATCCTCTGGAAAGACCGCGCCAACGCCCCCCAGGCCGCCGACGCCCTCCAGCTCACCGCCGACAAGCTCCTCGCCACCGGCGCCGTGGACGGCATCGTCCCCGAGCCCCTCGGCGGCGCCCACCTCGATCCCGCCACCGCCGCCAAAAACCTCAAAGCCGCCCTCATCGAACACCTTGACCGCCTCCGCCCCATTCCCTGCAAGGCCCTCCTCGAACAACGCTACCAAAAATTCCGCCGCCTCGGCGTCCTCGAAGAACTCACCCCCGCCACCGACGCCGTCACCGCCCATTGATATCTACTCCGCGCCTTGAAATCCCCCCCTCATCCTCGCCATATTTCTAATTATAAGACGTTAGCTTTTGGTGCTGATCCCGACAATACCACGGCCACGCCTGCCGTCCCTGCGCCCGCCTCATCCCTCCAGACCTTCAACGTCTGGCCTGGCACCGCCCCCACAACTCCTGGCCCGACCGCCTCTCCGACTGGCTTAAGGAGCGCAATCTCCTGAAGGCCGCCGCGACGGATTCTTCCGCCGCTCCTGCCAAATAAATTCACCATTTCACCCGCAGCCCGTCATACGCCAGCCGCACATTGGCCGGTAACGTCGCCGTCACCGCGTCGTAGTCGACCTGGTAGGTCATGTGCGTGAGAAACGCCTGTGGCGCGCCCAGGTCCCGCGCCACCGCCACCGCCTCGTCTATGGACATGTGCGTCGGATGCCAGTTGGGCCGCAGCCCGTCCAGCGCCACGACCTCCGCCCCATGCGCCAGTGCCCGTGCCTCCGGCGTTACTTCTTTGCAGTCGCAAAAATACGCGAATCGCTTCCCGCTCCCCGCCTCCTCGAACACCAACCCCAGGACTTCCACGTTCCCGTGCGGCAACTTCGCCGAGTAGATGCTTCCCCCTGGCAATTCCAGTTTCGCCGGCATCTCCGCCAGCTTAAAGCATGGGTAGCCCTTCGCCGCCGGCCGCTCGCCGATCGCGTAAGGATAAATGGCGCGCACGCGCTGCATTCCCTCAGTCGTGCTATAGACCGGCAGCACCGCATCCGGCCGCTGGTCGCAAAATCGCCGCAAGTCATCCATCCCCAGAATATGGTCCGCGTGCCCGTGCGTCAGGATGAACACATCCATTGCCCGGATATCCTCGCGTATGCACTGGAGCCGGAATTCCTGCGCCGCGTCCACCTGCACGCGCGTCCCGCCCATGACCACATGCACGCTGCTGCGCGTGCGCCAGTTGCGCGGGTTGGCCAAGTCCACGCTTCCCGGCGCCTGGTCAATCATCGGCACCCCCTGCGAAGTGCCCGTGCCGAGGAATATGACTTCCATGTGCAAGCCCTTCAACTGCGCCGCCGCCGGTCCCGGCAGGCGGGCATTGACCGGCACACAGCCCGATTACAGCGCGGATGCCCCACGCTCGTCCGTGCGGATGCGGACCACTTCCTCGAGCGGGGTGACAAAAATCTTGCCGTCGCCAATCTTGCCCGTCTTCGCGGCCTTGGTGATGGCCCCGATCGTCTTGGCAATCGCTTCGTCGCCCACGGCGATCTCGAGTTTGACCTTGGGCAGGAAATCCACCGTGTATTCGCTCCCGCGGTAGATTTCCGTGTGACCTTTTTGGCGGCCAAAGCCTTTGACCTCGGTGACGGTCATGCCCTCGATGCCGATCTCGGCCAGGGCTTCCTTAACTTCCTCAAGTTTGAACGGTTTGATGACAGCAGTAATGAGTTTCATGTAAAGGTCAGGGTTTATGGGAATGGACCTGCCACCCTAAGCGACTCCCCTCCGGCTGCAAAGGAAAAAATTACCCCCTCCCCCGCCTCCCTTCATACATCCCGCGGATTGTTGAACTTGAACACCATCGCCGCCACCGCCGCGCCACCAAAATTTGCCACCAGAAATACCCACAAATTTGCCCAGCTCGACAATTTCATCACCGTAATGCCCACTGCCACCGCCGGATTGAAGGCCCCGCCGGAAATGCCTCCGACCGCGAAGGCCCCCGCCATTACCGTCATCCCAATCGCCAGCCCATAGAACGAGTTTCCCGCCGTGCCCTTCGCCGTCGCCACATTCAACACCACATAACACAGGGCAAACGTGAACAAAAATTCCGCCACCAATGCTGCCGATACATTAAAGCCCGCTGAGGCGTCACCGTAGCCATACAGAAACTTTACCGCCATCGCCGCCAGCACCGCTCCCAAGACCTGCGCCACCCAGTAAGGCAGTACGTCCTTGGTATCGCACCTTCCGCGCATCCATACTGCCAGGGTCACCGCTGGATTGTAATGGCCCCCGGAAACGTGCCCCCCGGCAAAAATCATTACCATCAGCGCCGCGCCAATCGCCAGTGGCGCCACCGCCACATGGCTTATAACCGTGCAGCCCACGGTCAAAACGAGGAAAAACGTCCCAATCAGTTCAGTTACATATTTGTTCATAGGCAGAAGGCAATTGCGCCTCCCGGACTACTACATCACTTCTCGACCGACAATGCCAAAACCCAGCGCCCAGCCCATTTCAAAGGGCGCCCCGGCCTTTTTCATCCGTGCGGATGCGGATCACTTCCTCCAACGGCAACACAAAGATTTTTCCGTCACCAATTTTGCCGGTCTTCGCCGCTTTTGAGACGACCTCGACCACCTTCGCCGCCGTGTCCGCCGATACCGCGATGTCCAGCATCACCTTCGGCAGAAAATCCACCGTGTATTCGCTCCCGCGGTAGATCTCGGTATGGCCTTTTTGCCGGCCAAAACCTTTGACTTCGGTGACCGTCATGCCTTCCACGCCGATTTCGGACAGCGCTTCTTTGACTTCTTCGAGCTTGAAGGGTTTGATGATGGCTTTGATGAGTTTCATGATTGAATGAAGGTAGTGTGATGGCCTGGCAATCTGGCGGCTTGGGGGTTAAATCCCATGCTCCCTAAGGAAGTGCCGATTTGGCGGAACTCGTTGAATCCCAAGGCTAGCCAAAGCCAAGCAAACCGTATGCCAGATGCACGGACGTTTCCGCGATTTTCTTTGGAGAGAATGCCATACCTTGGGTTTTTCCAAACCGAAGAGCACGTTTTTTGTTACTTAAATCGCTTTCCATAAACATCTTGCGATTAAAAACACCTCCATCGTTTATCCCTAACGCTCATATCAGAAGTTTGAATCAACGGCATTGTCCAAACACCGACCAATCTTGGCCATTTTTGCCCAAAAAATTTGCGCAGGCCAAGTGCCACTTGGATAACATTAACAGAGGCAGCCTCGTGCCATCCGCTGCACCAGCTTATTCGCGTAAAATGCCGCCGCCGCGTTCCGCCAAAAAGCTTTCATAGGTGCGGCGCAAGCCCTCGCGCAGCCCGATCTTTGGCGCCCAACCGGTCGCGCGCAGACGCGAATTATCCAATAGTTTGCGCGGCGAACCATCCGGCTTCGACGTATCCTGCACCAGCCGGCCCTTGTAGCCTACCGTTTCAGCAACCAACTCCGCCGTCTCGCGGATCGTGAAGTCCTGGCCAAAGCCCACATTAATCAGGTCGGGTGGATTCTCCAGAGTGCACAAATGCAGCAATGCGTCCGCGCAATCGTCCACGTGCAGGAATTCCCGCCGCGGCGAACCCGTGCCCCACAGGGTAACCTCCGGGGCATTGGCCTCCTTCGCCTCGTGAAAGCGCCGGATTAGGGCCGGCAACACATGCGAATTTTGCGAATGGTAATTGTCGTGCGGCCCGTAGAGGTTGGTGGGCATGGCCGCATGAAACAGGGTCCCATACTGCTTGCGGTAATACTCGCATAATTTCAGGCCCGCGATTTTGGCAATAGCATAAGGCTCGTTCGTCGGTTCCAGCGGACCGCTCAAGAGGCAGGCCTCCGGCATCGGCTGCGGCGCCAGCCGCGGGTAAATGCACGAACTGCCCAAGTAAAGCAATCGTTTCACCCCCGCCAGGTAGCTCCCGTGCACCAAGTTTAACGCCACCGCCAGGTTGCTCTGAATGAACTCCGCCGGATAGGTGCTGTTGGCGTGAATTCCCCCCACGCGCGCGGCGGCGACAATTACCAGATCCGGCTTTTCCTTTTGCAAAAAGGCATTCACGACCGTCCCATCACACAGGTCCAAATCCGTGCGTGAGCGCAGGAGCAGGTTCTTCGCCATATGACCCCGCGCCCGCAACGCCCGCACCACCGCCGCACCCACCATGCCCTGGTGGCCGGTCACATGGATTTTCCAATCGAGGGAGAGAGTCATGAATAAAATAAGTCGCGCGCCGGCAAGTCGGAGCGCTTATTCATTTTCATTCGGCAAATTTTCCGCAAGCTTAAAGCTTTATTCAAGGTATGGGGTGTATTCCGGCACAACCTGGGTCAGGAATTGCTTGACCTGATTGCGCTGGCCCGGGATGAGGTTGGCCTGCAACTGGCGAATCCATTCCTCCACCTGCCCGGGCGTCGGCGGCTGCGAGACGAACCGGGAAATCCGCGGGTGCGCTGTTTCCGCAAATTGCTCGCCCGTATGCTGCAACTCCTCAAACAGTTTTTCCCCGGGACGCAGGCCCACAAATTTGATCTCGATGTCAATGTCCGGCTGGAAACCGCTCAATTCAATCAACTGCCGGGCGACTTCCACGATTTTAATTGGCTGGCCCATGTCCAATACAAAAATCTCCCCGCCGCTGGCCTGGGATGCCGCCTGTAGCACCAGTCCCACCGCCTCCGGGATGGTCATAAAATAGCGCATGACCTCCGGGTGCGTCACTGTCACCGGTCCGCCCTCGGCAATCTGGCGCTTGAACGTGGGAATCACGCTCCCGGAGGATCCAAGGACGTTGCCAAAGCGCACAGCGCAAAAAATCGCGCTCCCGGCCGCCGGCCGCTGGAGGGATTGCATCGCCATCTCCGCCATCCGCTTCGAACAGCCCATCACGCTCGTCGGGTTGATCGCCTTGTCCGTGGAAATCAGCACAAACTTATGCACCTGGTGCTCCGCCGCCAATTGCGCGAGCTGGTAGGTGCCCAGGGTATTGTTCTTGAGCGCCTCCACCGGCTGGTGCTCCATCATCGGCACATGCTTGTGCGCCGCGGCGTGGAACACCAGGGACGGCTTGTAAGTCTGGAAAATCCACTCCATGCGCGCGTGGTCGAGTACCGTAGCCACCATCGGCAGCACGATTGAGCCGTGGCCGAGGCTGATCATCTCCTGCTCGACTTGAAACATCTGCACCTCGCAATGATCCACCAGCACCAGCCGCTGGGGCGAGCGGTTCGCAATCTGCCGGCACAACTCTGCACCGATGCTCCCGCCTGCGCCCGTCACCAGCACCACCTTGTCCTGGATCATTTCCCGAATTTGCTCCGAATCCAGCGCCACCGGATCGCGCCCCAGCAAGTCCTCCAGCTCCACCGGACGAATTTGCGACGCCTGCACCCGCCCGGAGGCCAGGTCCCACATTGAAGGCACGATTTCCGTCTCCAACCCCAGCGATTTGGCCAGGCTGATCACTTCGCGGATGCGCCGGTGGGCCTTTGCGGGCAAGGCGATGATGATCCGCTGCACTTCATATGCCTCGCGCACCGCCGCCAGCCGGTCCGGTGCGCCCGCCACCGGCACGCCGTGGATCTCGTGGCCGTGTTTCGATGCGTCATCGTCGAGAAACACCACCGGCTTAAGGCCCAGACCGCGCTTGGCCATCAAATCCGCCGCCACCATGGCGCCCGCGTCCCCAGCACCCACAATGCCCACGCGTCGCTGTCCTTCCGGGTTCTGCGCCGGGTGCCCGCTGAGAAAGCGCTCACGATAAAGCCGCATACCCATGCGAAACGCCGTCAACAGCACCGTCGAGAATAGGAGATTGCCCAGAATGACTGCGCGCGGGGACAACTGCCCGGGCATCGCCATCCATAACACCACCATGAAAATCCCCACGCAAATCAACGCCCCGAAGATCCTAAACAGGTCGGGAATGCGGAAGTAGGACAAAAATCCCCGAAATTGCCCAAACACATAAAGCATGATCAATTCCAACGGCACCACCCAAAACAAGGCGTGCAACCGCTCGGTTTGAAATTGCTGCGTAACATTGAAATCAAAGCGCAATTCATACGCCAGGTAGAAGCTGAACGTTAGCAGCAGGGTGTAGCAGATCAGCAACGTCAGGTTGCGAAACAAGTCTGGGCGCCGGGTGGATAGCAAAGCCGTCATGGGAAAGAATTGCGCAAAACGCCGTGTTTACCATTCGGCGGCGGTTCTGGCAAGAAGGGGTTCGTAGAATCCAAACGTTGACAAAATTATTCTAGGGGAAACCTGTCCTTACCACGGCAGCAACGCGTGCCCGTTCCATATCAGTAAGGCTGGAGCCCGAAGGCAGGCACAACCCGTGCGCAAACAACTCTTCCGCCACGCTGCCGCCAAAACGCGGCGCTTTGGCGAAGAGCGGCTGCAAGTGCAGCGGCTTCCAAACCGGCCGCGCCTCGATGTTTTCCTGATCCAAAGCCGCACGGATTTTCTCCCGGTCCGTGCCGGCCTTTGCCGGATCAATCGTCAGCACGGTCAGCCAGCGGTTGCAGCGACCCCACGAGGCTTCGGGCATAAAACTCACGCCCGGCAGACCACCCAGAGCGGATTGGTAATACTCGAAGTGGGCGCGGCGCCGGGCCACTTTCTCCGCCAAGTGGCGCAATTGGCCACGGCCAATGGCCGCCAGCACATTGCTCAGCCGGTAATTGTAGCCCAAGCTCGAATGCTCGTAATGCGGGGCCGCGTCTCGCGCCTGCGTCGCCAGAAACCGGGCCTTCGCCGCCACCTCCGCCTCGGCCGTCACCATCATGCCGCCGCCGGAAGTGGTGATGATTTTGTTGCCGTTGAAGGAAAAAACATTCGCCCAGCCTCGCGTACCCACGGGCTTGCCCGCGTGCGTCGCGCCCAGGGCCTCGGCGGCGTCTTCAATGAGCCGCACGCCGTGCTCCGCGCACAAGACGGCAATGGGGTCGAGGTCCGCCGCCTGGCCGTAGAGATGCACCAGCACCAGCGCCTTCGGCATTCGTCCGCGCCGGGCTCCGGCGCGAAGGGCGTCCGCGAGCACGTTTGGGTCAAGATTCCATGACTTCCGCTCACTATCGAGAAACACCGGCGTGGCCCCCTCGTAAACGATGGGGTTGGCTGAAGCCACAAACGTCAGGGTTGAGCACAGCACTTCATCGCCCGGGCCCACACCCGCCAGCCGCAACGCCAGGTGCAGCGCCGCCGTGCCCGAGCTTAACGCCACCGCATGCGCACCTCCGACCGCCTCGGCAAACTCCCGCTCAAAGGCATCCACGTGCGGACCGAGCGGGGCGATCCAATTCGAGGCAAACGCGTCGGCCACCAGCGCCCGTTCATCGGGCCCGATATCCGGCGGCGAGAGGTAGATGCGTGGGGACTTGGAGGCAGACATCAAGAGCCTCCAGCCTACCACTCCTCCCGCTTCCGGCAATGGGAATGTGGCGCTCCGCGAATTTCGCCACAAAGACCCTGATGCGCGGAACTCCTCCTGGTTCCAGCTTGTCTTAGTTGTGGGTGGGCCTTAAAATCCTTCCTTATCCCCTCATGTTTCCCCGGCTCATCCGCAGCTTGTTGGTCTTTACCCTAGTCATCGTCACGGTGCTGCTGGCTCTCAACCTCTACATCGGGCTCAAGCCCGTGCCTGCTCCAAAAATCACCCAACCGCTGGCCAGCCTGATGCCCCCGGCGCCGTTCGGCTGGACCATGGAAGACCAGTCCATCGCCGGCACCCCCGAGGGCTTGGCGCGTGTGGAAAACATTCTGCATTACGACGACGCCGTTAACCGCATTTACCAAAACGGCGACACCCAAGTCGGCGTTTACATAGCTCATTGGCTGCCCGGCAAAACCAGCCCCGCCAAAGTCGGGGCCCACAACCCCAATACCTGTTGGGTGGATGCCGGCTGGATCCGCACACAACACGAGGTCGCCGTTACCCGCAAGCTCAGTGGCACAGATCTCAAGCCGCTTGAATTCGGCGTGTTCGAGAAAGATGGCTCCAGCTTAAACGTTGTCTTCTGGCATCTCCTCGGCGACACGCCCGTAAACTATGACCTCGTTGGTTGGAATAACGGACCTTTAGGACGCATTGACCGTTTCCATACGCTTGTGCAGGACTTCTTCAACTTTGGCCTGGATGAGCGCCAGGAGCAGGTGCTCGTGCGCGTTTCCAGCAACAAATCCTTCGATCAACTCTGGAACGACCCCGGCTTCGTGCAAATCATGTCACAAGTGAGCCGCGAGTTCGGCCTTTATGTCCAGCCTCCGGCAGCGGCAGCCAAATCCGTTGGCGCCTGAATCCTGGTGCAGCGCGGCCTCACGCAGGCGCTTTCGCCTCGTGCGGGAGGCGGATGTAGTGCGGCCGCGGCCCTACCACCCCCAAGTCCAGCACATACACCTGCTCTTCTGCGTCAGGCCGTCCGGATTCCAGCGCAAACCCGAGCCGGGGCAGCAATCCCGCCACCAGCCCGTTTTTGGGCGTGGGCCGGTAAATGCCGCGCAATCGCTTCGCCCCGCGAACGCGGATCATCTCGATCAGCGCGTTGAACATCAGGTCTTCCAGCCCGCGCCCGATCACCCGGCAACTCATCAGCCAGGTGTCAATTTCCCAATCCCCTCCGGGATGTTGACGCACAATCCACAACCCGACTAACCCGTTGTCCCCGCAGCGATCCCGCAAGCGAAAAGTTTGCAGCAGTACGTCGGGACGCGCCCGCAACGCCGCCAGTTCGCCCGCGCCGTGTCGGCGCGTCGTCAGGTTCCATTGGTTGGTGCGGGCCAGCAACTGCTCCACCCTTTCCTGGTTCGTTTCTGAAACCGGCTCCTGCTCGGCCACCATGTCCAGCCCGCGCAGGAAGTCCTCGACAGTCGCCGCGCCCGCCTCCAGTTCCGCGCGTTGCTGGTTGGCGCGATACAACTCGTGCCGCAGCCGGTCTTCGGTGGAAACAGCCAGTGTCTCAAAAAACCTCCGCTGCTTGAGGGCCGCAACGAAGTTTGCCGGGTCGGCGGGCATCTCCGGCACCGCCACCTCGGGCAGCGCGTCCCGCACCCGCGCACGCTCCACCGGGTTGTCATCCACAAAGACAAAACTATCCAGCCCAACATTGAGCTGCCGCGCCAAGGCCCGCAGGTTTTCCGCCTTGTCCTCCCAGTTAACCCGCCAACCCGCAAAATCTTCGCGCGTCAGCGGCATCGCCCGGCGGGCAAAAACCTCGGCGGCATCCGCCGGATTATTTTTCGAGCACACCGCCAGCAAGACGCCGCGGCTTTTCAATGCCAGCAAAAAATTCTGATAAGCCGCGTGCGCTTCGCCCTCGGGAGAACCCGCTCCCACGCGCAAGCCTTCCACCCCATCCTCGCCGACAATGCCGCCCCACAATGTATTGTCCAAATCGGTTACCAGCACCTTGCGGCTCGCTCCCCAGCGCGCACGCAGCAACGCCAGCCATGCCTCCACCAGCGTCACGCTGCCTGCGGCCGAGGGATGCTGGCGGGCCGCGTGCCACCAGCGCGCATCCTCCCATGCCGGCCCCGCCGCTACCTGCGCCTCCGCCAAGTCCACCCACAACACTCCCGGTGGTAACCCGCTCCGCAGCCTGCGATTGGCTTCCGCCAGCGTTGCCCGCAAGGAAACCGCCTTTTCCTGGCCCAGTTCTTCAACTGCTTCGTCGCCCGGAAAATCAAACCCCGGCCACAAAACCAGCCCAAGCCCCTCGGTGGCGCACTGTACCAGCGCCTGATCTTCGCCAATCAAAAATTCCATGCCTGCGGCAGGCTCTGCCTCGGGCAAGGCGGCCGCCCGCCATCCGCGCAACACCAGCGTCACCTCTGGCCGGAATGTTCGCAAGGCTGACTGGCCCTCCAGTATTTCCTGCCGCCAGGTGCCAAAAGGCGCGATGTAAAACTCCGGCCACCACCCATCACGGAACGCCAGCGAGCGCAGAACCGGCCGCAAAAATTCCAGCGAGTCGGCGCCGATCAACGCCACCCGCCGCACTGGCCATCCCGCGGGCGCGTTGCCACCCGTGGTGTTTTCCAAAAACCGCGCCGCCGCCACTGTCGCCGCATAGTCCGGGATGCCATCAAGGCCGCCGCGCAGTTCACGCAGCGCCCCCAGCGCGTCCTGGGCTGCGCGGCGCGCGCGCGCGCGCGTCAGGGCTTCGGCAAAAAGCGATTCACTCATTGCAGGAGTGCCAGCAGATCCCCGGCGCGGTGCAGCGTGGCCACCTTTTCGGTCGGTATGCGAACTTTGAAAGCCGCCTCTGCCGCCAGCACAATTTGCACGGTCGCCACCGAGTCCCACACCGGGCAATCGGCCATGGAAAAATTCTCGGTCAGCCGCAACTCCGGCAGGTCCAGCGCTTCGCGGAATATCTCCTGCAAGCGCGCGTGTTTTTCTTCCGGTGTCATCGTGGTTTTCCTTGACGGAAAATCCGCCTACTCGGCAACATAATCCACTTGCGCGCTCACCGGCGGCAGCAGCGCCTTTGGCCAGCGGTGCAGCGCCAGCCCCCATGACAGGCCATTCCCGAACGCCACCAGCAAAGTCAGCGCGCCCGGCTTCAGCCGCCCCTGCCGCCAAGCCTCGGCCAACACCACGGCCACCGACGCCCCAGCCAGGTTGCCGACCGTTTCCATGAAATAAAACCGCTTCTCCTCGGCAATCTTCAGGTTTTTATACATCAGGTCCAACATCATGCGGTTGGCCTGGTGCAGCAGCACGAGATCCAGGTCATCCACCGTGAGCCCCCATTTTTGCAGGGCACCGCGGATGATGTCGGGCATGCGCGACACGGAAAAGTGGAACACCGCCGGGCCATTCATGCCCAGATGCTCATCGGTGCGGACGTTGCCGGCCTCGTCGGATTTTTCCCTGCGCGTGGCTTCATTGCGCGGCTGGCGGGCGCCGGATGCCGGCATGCAAATATAGGGGGCGCCAGAACCGTCCGAGCCCAGCGCAAAACCGCGCAAGCCCGTGTTTTCCTCGCTGGCCGGCTCCAGTAATGTGGCCGCCGCCCCATCGCCGTGCAGGGCCAGCAGCGAGCGGTCCCGCGAGTGAATGACCCGTGTCACCGTGTCAGCATTGAGCAAGAGCGCCCGCTTTGCCACGCCGCTCGCGATCAAACCATCCGCCACCGCCAGCGTGTAGGGGTAGGCCGAGCAGCCCTGATTCAAATCGAACGCCGCGCAATCCATCCGCAAGCCCAGCCGGTGTTGCAACACGCACGCCGTGGCGGGTATCTGGTAGTCCGGCGTCTGCGACGCGAAAATCAGCAAGTCAATCGTCGCCGGGTCCACTCCGCGCGCCGCCAGCAGGCCCCTGGCCGCGCCATAGGCCAGGTCGGCCGCGGTCACGCCAGGCGGCGCCACCCGCCGCTCCAGGATGCCCGACATCTTCGCGATGGACTGCACCGGCCCCGCGCCAAAACGCGCCGCCAGCTCAGCCTGCGTCAAGCGCTGCGCAGGCACGCAATAATGAATGGCATTGATGACAGCGGACATCGCAACAATTGGTCAAATTTTCAGTGATACTCAGCTAATAATGGCGAGCAGGAAGCGGCTGGTTTCATCTACCACCAACTACATCCGCTATTATCCGAAGTGCTTTGGTCAACGCAAGGAAACAGACCATCGCAGCCAAGGCCACGCACTTGCCAGGGTCTCTCTCGCCACGAGGACAATCCAGGCAGAAAGTGATTATATGGATGGGCGAAAACTCCCGCTGGTGGGTTGCGCTCACCGACGGCGCAAGGCCAGGATGTCGTTGAAGGTCTGCAATTCCCTACCCTGCGTCGGCGGCACAATCACGCCAATCTCCTCCAAGGCCAGCAGGATCATCAGCAACTGTACCGAATCGAAATTGGGCAGCGAAAAAAGCGGGGTGTCGGCTTGTAGCGTTTCCGGATCGATGCTCAACGTATCAGCCACCACCTGACGGATTTGCTCATTGGAAACCATGGTTTGCAGAATGAAAAATTGTGGAAATGTGTGCGACCGCTTTCACGCTCATTACATTAATCGACATGCGGAGCATATTGCATCGTGCGGGCCGGCACTCCAATGACCAACGAATGTGGTTTTACGTTCCGCAATACAAACGAATTCGCCCCCACTGTGGCCCCTTCCCCAACGCGCTTGCCCGGCTGCAACGTCGCGTTCGACCCTAGAAATGCCAGTCGCTCCACCACACAATGGCCGTTGAGCCGCACCCCCGGGCAGGCCTGGGCAAAGTCCTCAACAATGCAGTGATGACCCACGCTTGACCCGACGTTGAGCAAAACATAGCGCCCCAGTTTCGCCTCGGAAGCCACGGAAACGTGCGGGGCGATGTAACTTCCCGGACCAATCGTCGCGCGTGGCGAAACCGCCGTCAAGGGATCGATCAACGTTGCGGGCATGAAGCCATGGCTCTCAAACAACACCGCCAGCTTCTGCCGATCCCGGTTGTTTCCCACCGCACAATGAAAATGCAACTTCTGGCCTTTATACCGTTCAAAAAAATCCGGCACTGAACCCATCACCGGGAGCCCATCCACCCAACCGCCCTGGATGGTGTCGCTATCATCCACAAACCCCAGCACATTCCATCCCGGGAAGTTTGGCTCTGCGGACATGCGTGACGCCACAAACAAAGCCTCCAAGCCCAAACCGCCCGCACCAACTATGACGAGGGGACGGGGGCCTTCCACGGAGTCAGCGCTCGGCATAAATGACCTTTCCGATACCGATTCGGTAAGGCAAGCAGTCGATTCCTTATGTTGTATGGCAGCGATTGGCGAACCTTTGTTACAGACGGTTTGGGAAAAAACAACTTACACGCAGCAACGCAAGTTTAAACAACCATTTAAATCGTCTGCCTTCTATGGCAATTCGCCCGGGGACTCAAATGATATTTTCCGGACGGTAGGCCCGGCTGCTGGAACTCAACAACCCGGGTTGGCGGAGAAGCTTCATTCGCTACGGTCTGAGATGCTGCGATAGACCGCCGAAGGCTTGCGATACGGAGGGAAGAACCCATCCGCGCCATCCGCGGGTTCCTGATTCAGTTTTTCCCACTGCCGGCACAAAGTCCCGCAAACTTTCTCATCCACAATCATCCGCCAGGAATAAAACGGCGCCCGCCCGGAAGACAGGCCGCTTTTGAACAGGAAAAGGCTGTCATTCCGCGCCCCGACCCCGCCGCCCAGGTGAAATTTTTCACAGCCGTGCTCGTGCCCCCAGCGTCGCACACCATGGAGCAATAGCTTCGACGCTTCCATGCCCGTTTCATCGAGGCTGTTGCCGGTTAAATGATATTGCACAATCCCCGCGCAAACGGTGAACAGCCCGCTGGAGACAATCACCCCCGCCGGGTTGCGCACATGCGCCAGTTGGAAGCCCGTCCCGAGCGCCTGCTGCATCTTGCGGAAATATATCTCGGGGAAAAAATACTCCGGCGCGGCCCCGACCCGGCGCATGGTCTCATGATAAAGCCGCAGGAAGTCTCCAAAAAACTCGCCCGCAGGATCCATGGCAAATTTACAGCCGTTCCGCTCGCACCGGT
This sequence comes from uncultured Opitutales bacterium, assembly GCA_964503425.1. Taxonomy (GTDB): domain Bacteria; phylum Verrucomicrobiota; class Verrucomicrobiia; order Opitutales; family JABDGR01; genus CAZDAQ01. Next base: position 36,070 of record CAZDAQ010000002.1, on the reverse strand, counting down.
TGATGGAGTTGCGGAAGGTTTTACGCGTATCCGACCATAGCTCTTCGGGGCTTTGGCGCAAATCCGCCCACACCGTCTCGCCGTGCAGCACGAGCGTGCCCAGTGCCTGGAACGGCTCCAGTGGGGGCACCAGCAAGGGGTGAAACCGGATGAACACCGTACAGACACCGCGTTCGCGCAACAAATCCACCATCCGCGCCAATGCCTTGGCAACGAATGCATTCCGCTGCTCCTCCCCACCCGGGGCGTTGACCAGCGGCCCGGCGTATCCGTAGGGTGACAACGCGTCCGCCTGGATAACGCGGCGCGGTTGCAACGTCAAAGGCACCGCCGATTGCACAAAAGGCACCAGAAGGGCCGCCTCGCCCTCGCGATAAACAAACGCGCACGCCTGCCCCCCGCGGCGACCAGCCTCCAACGCCACGTAGCCCGGAAGATGGTGAAAATCGTGCTGCGGTATGAACCGCAGCATTTCCAGCCAGAGCGGGTCGCCCGCCTCGACGATGGCGCAAAGATTCATGTAATCGGATTGATGACCGCCTGCATTGAAACCCGGCTACCGCCTCCACAGCCCTTCATCCAAAGCGGTTCGGCCAACGTATGGACATGGAAAAACGCCGTAAGCTCCATATTGGGACAGTTTCCGCCACGATCTGCGTCCGAGGTAGACATGCCGAAAATCACAGAAAGGACCATAAGGGGTATGGGAGCAACCTAGCGGTATAAGTCTGCGGGCATGGTCAGGCAACAACCATGAACGCGGCCTCTATTACTTATCGTCCAACACCCGCAAAACTTTCGGGTAATCTTAATTCTCACCCGCGCCTTCCGTTACATTTTCGTGGAGGTCTCAAGGGACGGGGGCGGCTCCGGCTTGGCCGTGCCCCAAAACTCCGGGGCCGTCGCCTCGCCCTCCGCGGATATACCCTCGCGGCGAAATACTTTCCAGAACGTTAGGAAAAGAATCTTAACATCCAGCGCCAGGGAAACGCGGTCCACATACCAGACATCGAACCGGAACTTGTCCTCCCAGGCAAGGTCATTGCGCCCGTTGATTTGAGCCCACCCTGTCACGCCCGGTAAAACTTCGTGCCGCCGCGCCTGCTCCGGCGTGTAGCGCGGTAAATACCGCACCATCAAGGGTCGCGGCCCGACCAGGCTCATCTCCCCGCGCAATACGTTGAAAAGCTCCGGCAGCTCGTCAAGGGATAGCTCCCGCAACCGGCGGCCAAAAGGTGTCAGCCGTTGCCCGTCTGGCAGGAGCTGGCCGGAAGCGTCGCGCGTGTCCGTCATCGAGCGAAACTTGATGATTTCAAAAATGGCGGCGGACCGACCCGGGCGCGGCTGTCGAAAAAATACCGGTGCACCTAGCTTGACCCGCACTAAAAGCGCCAATAGCCCCAGCAAAGGCAGCCAAATTGGCGCGGCCAGCAATACCAAGCCCAGATCAAAAAGGCGCTTGCCAGTGTCACGATAAAGACTCACGGTTTTTGCCTTTGGAGTTAAATGCCCGATGTCCGGCGACCTCCGGGTAGGACCCTCGGGCTGAGTCCCGCCTCCGCCCGGCCACCTGCTCGAATATGAATTCCGCCATGATTCGCAGCCCCGTGGAAACGACCATCGTTTCCCTCACAGAAAAGGAACTGGCTGACTGGCGCCGCCGCAATGGCGGTCGCATTATCGAGCACCATGGACGTTATTGGGATGTCCTTCATAAAGGCTTTGCTTTTAGTATTCATTGGCTGGCGCGCATGACTGCATCCGAGGCGCGCTGGCCGTCGCCCTTGTGCTGGGGATACCGCACTACCCTAACCGATGACGCCTCCGCGCGGGCAAATGCCTTCATGCCGGCTCATCTTTCCCAAAACGTGGCCGGATACGACATGCAATTTTTGCCGTCGAAACGGCGCAACCAGTTGCGCGGATGCCAGCGCCAGGTGGAAATTGTCGAAGTGCTCGACCCCGCCTATCTCCGTGAACACGCTTACCCAGTGTCGCTTTCCGCCTCCAAGCGCACCGGCTTTTTTGAGTATGGCCGGCCCCTCAACCCGGAGCAATTTGCCCAGCGCGTGACCGGCGAAGTGCATCCCGGCCACAGCCTTGTGCTCGCCGGCCTGGTCAATGGACAACTCGGTGGCTACGTGAGTGCCTTTGCCGTGGACGGAACCGCCTACGTCAACCGGGTTATCCTCGCGACCGAGGCGTTGCGCACAAACATTGGCACCGGGCTTATCTTCGAGCTGATGCAGGTGTGTCGCCGGGCCGGAACGATTCGGGAGGTCGTCTATGGGCTCCACTCCCGCGAAGACGCCGCGCTGTGCAAGTTCAAGGAGGAAATGGGGTTCCCGGTCGTAAAAATCCCGGCCCGAGTCGGCATGCTGCCGTTCCTTCAAAACTTGATTCATTGGTATCGCCCGCATGTGTATTACCGGTTGTTTGGAGAAAAATTACCCTGAGTTCCGCATCGGCTTTTGCATTCCCTGGGACCGCCTTTGCGCTAGCTTCCGCAACCTGTCCAATCCTAGCTTGTCAAAACGCTGCGGCCGAATACATTTAGCATCGAATCTGCCATCGGAAATGGCCAGTGCCGAGATGCAGAAAAAATTTCGATGAAACAGTTTTTCGTAGGATTATGGCGAACAGTGGTTAATGCCCAAGCCCGGTTCGGAATTTGGCATACTTTGACAACATCCTTAAAGCGTCCGCTGCGATGGATGCTCCACCGGAAACAAAGCTCGCTTCACCCGAGCCACAGTCAGCCCAATTCCGCGCCAGTCGAAGATTTGGAATCCGATCCACGACTGGACATCGGCACTCAACGAGGATTGTCCGACGTGGTTGACATAGGTTCCGTTTCGAGTCCGAACTGGAAGCATCATGTATGGCATGCGACCCTTCCAGAGCCACGATACCGAAACATTCTGGATTCGCTCCGGATCACGCACGAAACTTTCACCTTTATCGATATCGGCTGCGGCAAAGGCAAGGTTCTGCTCCTGGCTGCCAGCTATCCCTACAAGAAAATCATTGGGGTCGAATATCTTCCGCGCCTGCAACAGATCGCATTGAAAAACATCGCCGCCTACCAAAGCCCCGCCAGGAAATGTCACAACATTGAAGCCGTCTGCGCGGATGCCTCGAACTGGCCCATTCCGCCGGATCCCTGCGTGTTCTTTTTCGCCAATCCCTTTGACGACACCATCATGGACGTCGTGATTCGCCGGATAATGGAATCCTTGAGGAACCACCCCCGCGAAGCCTACATCGTCTACTGCGTCGCGCTCCATGCCGATGTTTTGCGTAAATATGGTTTCAGCGAAAAAACTGAATGGTTTGCGGGAGATGGCCGTGACATTCTCTTCGAGTGCCCCGCTCCTGAATTGTTTGCGGCTGCGCCATGATCCCATGGCACATGCCTCCATTTGGAGTTGGCCAGTTGCTGCGCTCAACGTTGAGCCCCGCTGGCGTACCGGATGTTCGGCAAATCGAGCAGGCCTATGCGAAGGCCTTTGACATCCCGTATGCGATTTGGCTTCCCTCAGCCCGGGCGGGTATAGAATGGGCTCTGCAGTCAGTCTTGAATTCGACCGGAACCGTGTTATGCCCGGCCTACAACTGTCGAGTCGTGCATGATGCCGTGGTTCGATCCGGCTCTGCGGTGACGTATATAGATTCGGCCCCCGAGGGATTTTTAATGGATTTGACGGCATTGGCTGCAGCTTCCTCCGGCAAGTATGCGCTCGTGTTGAGCGAACTCTATGGCCTCACCTATGATTTAGCTGCTTTGCAAAGCTGTGCATTAAACCCTCCGGCCATCCGCATCTTCGACATGGCCATGACCGTGCCAACTGGACCACTGCTCAAACGCCTGACGGGTAACGATTTTGGGGTGATCAGCTTTGGCCTGGGTAAGTGCTTCTACGCCGGATGGGGTGGCATGGGCTTTACCAATGACCGGGCCCTGGCCGACGAAATCCGACGTCGGCGTGACTCCTGTCTCGCGCCCGTCAGCCTCAAATTGACTCTCTCTCGCATTGTGCAGATTTACGTGCGCACCGTGGTGCATTACTGCGGACTTTACGGTATAGCCCGAATTCTGCGCCGGAAACCGTTGGCCAAGGAAGCGGCGCCCCAGCCACCAGAGCAAAACTCCGCATCCGTTTACCAGCCACCCGCCGGCTTGCCATTGCCGTGGAAGGCGCCCTCGACCTACTTGGATCGCCGTCTGATTCTTTATAACCTGCGTCATGCTCACTGGCATGCTGAGTTGCGGCTCGCCCAGGCCGCCCGCTATCATAAGAATCTGCAGCATGTGCGAGGACTAGGCCTGCCCGAACATTCCAACCATCCTCTTAGCTTTTATACGATCCGCGTGCCGGCACACACGAAAAAACTGATTCAAGACGACCTGTGGCAGAGGAAAATCTCCACTGGAACCCTCTTTGACCCCGAATCGCACATTCAGCCTGAACAATTTCCGAACGCCAATCGGATCGCCGGTGAAGTCTTGAATTTGCCAATAAACACCACTCTCAAAGACCGTGATATTGATCAAATTTGCCAATGCGTCGCGCAGTGTGCGAGCATCCACCTGCCGGATGCTTGTTATCCATAAGAGCATCGTTACCCGCAGTAATTGTCCCGTAATTTGACCCATGCGGTCCGTAATGCGATTGACCAGAAGCACCCTCAAATTCTACAGAACGGAGAAAACATGGTGCCCAAAGCTATCGAAATCAATCCCTTCGCGTCTCGCTCGAGTTTCCTCCACGGGCGGCGAGTCTCTACTGGATTGCCCAAATACCCGCCTCCGCGAATTGCACTTCATCTCTCGACCCCTGCGCGGCAACGTAAATCAACAGCCGCAGCGATGCGGCCTTCGCCGGGGCTGACGTAACCGCGCCCTCGCGCAGCCAGACGGCATGATCGCCGGGAGCCGCCGCCGCCTGCCAGGGGCATTCGAGGAACCGCCCGGCGGCATCATAGTAGGCAATGGCCCAATGCGCCCGCGTCCCCAGCGGCACCTTCCCACGCCAGAGGAACGATGCTTCGTAAAACTTCTCCGGCTCCACTTGCACATCCTGCCAGAACACCAACCAGTCCGACCCCGAAACAGCAAACGTCGGGCCGCCTTCCGGATCTTTCGCCAACCCCGGGCCAAAGCGCACATGCTCAGCCTCACGCGAGTTTAGATTCCAGTCAATTGGCGCGTGGCCAACCGCCGTCGTCTGCAACGCCCCGTTGCTCAGTAGATTTGGTCCGCGCGGCGCAAACACATTGCGCGCCGTCAGCCCTGCCGGATCATCGTTCACCGCCGCCCCGGCAAGAGCATCCTCCAGCCACCTGCGTTGAAAATGCTGCCCAGCCCAGTCCGCGGCACGCAGGTAGAAGCCGCAGGCGGCTCCATTTACACTGGCCGTTCCTGCCAGGCGCAATCCATTCTCCACTGCCGCAACATGCTGCGCGGTGTCGTCGGCCACGTTAGCCTCAGTCGTAGCTGAAGCGATGGCCTGTACCGAGGCCGTCCATGCACTCTGCAAAATCGCCAAACGCGCACGTATCAAGGAAGTTAAATTGCAGCTTTCCGCACGACTTAGAGCCAGCGACATCGCCTCAGTCCGCGCGGGCGAAAAGATCAGTGCTTGATAAGGGTCTTTATAGCCCTTGATCCAGCGCGGCGCACCATCCTGTTCACGCCACGCGGCCTCCGCCAATTCGAAAAACTTCCGCACATCTCCGGCCGCCGGGCCGTAAAGATCACCGTAAAACTGCGCCTCAAGCGCCGCGGCATCCGCTTCCGGATCCCACAACAGGCGTGCGGCCAGCCACGCCTTGAGCGCATCGTAACTCCACGCGGGATTCAGTTCGGCATTAAAAGCCCGCGCTCCCGCCGCATGAGCTTCACGCAGCGACTTGACCTCGGCGCTGGTGAAAATCCGCGGCACCGCAAATGGAGTTCCGTAATAATAGTCGTAAATGCCGATGATTTGTGGTCCGGCGTGTGCCCAGCGGCGTATCAGTGCCAAGTCGTTCGCCGCCCATTCCGGCTGGTCATAAAAGGAGCGGTCGTTGGTCAGGTAGGGCAGCACCTGCGCACGCACCGGAAATGAGGGCGTATTTTCGCACCAATAATAGGCGAGGCAACCGAGGTATTTGTCGGGATACGCAGGCGCAAGGTCCTCTGCCGCCCGGTTCATAAAGGTAAATACCAGATCCGAAAAATCCGGCCGCCCGCGAAACCACCGGCGCGGCAACGTCAAAGCTTTCGTGCCCGGCCCTTCATCAAAGACCGTACCATCATTCAAACCCAGGGAAAAACTCAACACGCCGGGATGGTCGTCAAAAAACTGCCGCGCTCTGGCCGCCGCATAGGCAGCGACTGCGGGATTGGAAAAATCCGGCTGCGAGATTTGTCCGTCCGGAGCCGGTGGCCGCACGCGCGCCCCTCCGATTAGCGGGAAAAAGTCCGGATGTTGATCGTAGAGCCGTGGCGGAAAAACACCGGCCAAATTGTGAAGAAACACAAAACGCGCCTCGAGTAAATTGTGCTTCGCCCAGGTCTGATCCTCCACGCTGCCCAGGCCGGTAAACTCGCGTGAAAGGTAAGCCGGCGCCTGCACCGTAACGCCTTGCGGAATCTGCCAGTCCGCACGCAGGGGAATCACCTCGCCCAATGCCCCGGGGAAATACCAGTTCACTCCGCAGCGACGCTCCAAAAACCAGTCCACCGCAAACCCCGTCGCCCGCGGCGTTACTCCGTCCAGCACCACCGTGCGATTCGCTGCATCCACCACAATAACAAACCCATCAAGATCACCCGGCGGGTGCTGCGCCAGCTGAGCGCGCCCCGCCACCGTGTCGCCAATATAAATACCCGGCGGCAGCGAACTGGAGATCTGCACGGGTTCCGCATCCACCCTGGGTTGCGTGCCGCACATTTTACCCAGGACTTCAGCCCATTCCTTCGCCGCCGCCAGTTCATCGGCGTTCGCTGCCGACGGCACAAAGACCTGTTGCGCAGGCTGGCCGCGGACGATTAACGCACACGTCGCCACAGCCGCCTGCAGGTCAGCCTTTGCCGTTGTTGATGCAGTCACACTTGGTCCCAGCATCACCGCCACCAGCCATGCGGCCAGCGGAGATCCAGGCAAAAATCGTTTGCTGAAAATAACCTTCTCCATGTTGCATCGCCATGCGGGCCGCCCGCGTAATTACTTGTCCACTCGCTGCTGCTCAGCCTCGACAATTTGCCGCACGGTCTCTTCGAGTGAAAGGGAAATATACCACGCAGGATAATGCTCCCGCATCTTCCGCAAATCGCTGTAGTAGCAAATGTGGTCGCCGGCACGGGCCTCTTCCACATAACGGTAAACTTGCGCCCGTCCTGTGAATTTTTCCGTCAGCTTGAACGCTTCCAAAATCGAGCAGGCATTCCCTTTGCCGCCACCCAGGTTGTAAACTTCGCCCGCGCGCGGAGCCGTTGCGAAAGCCTGTATAAACCGCGCCACGTCCAGCGCATGGATGTTGTCGCGCACCTGCTTGCCCTTGTAGCCGTAAATCGTATATTCGCGGCCGGTGAGGTTGCATTTTACGAGGTGGCTCAGGAATCCGTGCAACTCGACGCCCGAGTGATTCGGCCCGGTCAGGCAGCCACCGCGCAAACTGCAAGTCGGCATCTTGAAATAGCGCCCGTATTCCTGCACTAACACATCCGCCGCCACCTTTGACGCGCCGAACAGCGAGTGTTTCGACTGATCAATGGTGAATGTTTCCGGAATGCCGTTGGCATAGGTGGGATCGGCGTAGTCCCATCGCGTGTCCAGCTCCGCCAGCGCAATACGGTTCGGCGCGTCGCCGTAAACTTTGTTGGTGGACATGTGGATGAACGGCGCTTGCGGGCTGGCCTGTCGCGCCGCCTCCAATAAGTTCAGTGTGCCGACGGCGTTGGTGTCGAAATCGTCAAACGGGATGGCCGCTGCGCGATCGTGGCTGGGCTGGGCCGCCGCGTGCACGATCACCGTCGGACGGACTTCCCGCACGAGCGCCAGCACCCCGGCACGGTCGCGCACATCAAGTTCGTGATGCACAAACTCCGGCAATTCCCGCTCCAAGCGCTTCTGACTCCAGCGCGTGTCACCTAGCGGCCCGAGGAAAACTGCCCGCTGGTTGTTGTCCAGTCCATGCACCGCGTAACCCAGGTGCGCGAAAAACCTGCAAACCTCGGACCCGATAAGTCCCGACGAACCCGTGACAAATAGCGTCTTTTTCACGCGAAGTATTTATATTCTGCAGCGCAGATGTGAGCGGGCCTGCGGAACATGGGGAACCAGTGCTGCGGCAAGCGAATGCTCATTTAGCCTCCAGAAATAGCCGGCAGCATCCGGAAGTTTGGATCGTGCTTCGGTCAGGGATTGTGCATCCCAGATTTTCCCTACGACCGATTGTATCTGAACATCGCTGGCGCCATTGGGCAGCCGCCAACCCGCACCAAAACGGGCGCAAATCAATTCAGTATTGGTTTTTTCGGGCCCTATATAGAGCACCGGGAGCCCAAATTTTAGATAGGCGGTAAATTTGCTGGGTGAAACCAATCCGGCTGAATCTTGATCCAGTAGCACCACCCCCAGATCGAGACGCAAGCGCTCAAACACCTCCTTAAGATCGAGAAAACTTTTTACCCGTGGATGAAATTGCACTTCCACTCCAGCCTCTAATAGTGGCTGGAAATGCGCCTTCGTTGACTCCGTCGCACTGATGAAATGCATCTCCACGCGGCCATATGCGCGCGCCGCCAAAGCCACCCGCATCAAACCCTGCGGATCGTGCGCGACACCCAAATTGCCTGCATAGCCAAAACGGCGCACACCCGCGTCACTGCCCGGGACATAGGAAATTGGATCATAAGGTACACCGACATCGCGGTTCCATGGCGGATGTACTACCACTGGCACTTCCGGCGCCAGAGCGTGTGCCCGCTCGGCCATACTGTCGTCGAGCACGATGACCGCTGCCATGGTCCGCATTGCCCAGGCATCAACCCGCCGTAAAACACGCGCCACCCTTCTCCAGCCCCTATGGTCACAGATTCGCGCCTCCATCTCGGGGTGGCTGTCCATCAGCCAGTAAATTACTGGAATTTTCCGCCAATGCGCCAGCCACGCCACCCAAAGCTGAATGCCTGGCGGCGACGATCGCACAATGATGACGTCCTGTTTACCCCCAATCACTTGGAAAAGCGTGCGCACATATACCGCGAATAAATTGACTAAACGCCGGACTTGCAGCCCGCCCGGCCGGTAGGTGTTAAATATTCCGTGAACCCGGCGAACGCGCAACCCCGGCAAACACGTCACCAGAGCGCTGATCAACGAATCCTGGTCCCAATCGCCACCGGGAGCTCCAAATTCAAAAATAAAGGTGCCGTAAATCGAATCCTTCCTAATCGCAGGCGGTGGAACATTGTGGTCCATAGGCATGATTGATGGTCGTCTGCTCAGGGCGCAGACGCCCGTTGCTCTATTGCCTCTATGCTCAGTTCGTTCAGTTGCGCAGCGAATTTCTCGAATGTGAAATCGCGCAGCATCAATTCCCGCCCGCGCTGTCCCATCGCTTGCAACTCTCCCGGAGCAGTGTCTGCCCATTCCCGAATGGCCGCCGCCGCCGTCTCGATCCGGTCGTCCGACAAAAACCATCCGCACCGGTGAGGCGCCAAGTCCAGACATAAATCGTTGCCCGGCGAGAGGATCACCGGTTTCCCCACTGACAGTGCCTCCGCGGCGCTATGTCCAAAATTTTCCTTGAGTGACAACGAGATCGACCCGTCGCTCGCGTGCATCCACTCCAACTTCGCATTCCCATAGGCCGGTCCGGGCGCAAACACTCGCCCCTGGAGTCCGTGCTGTTCCGCCGCTGCCAGTATCTGTTGCGCCGTCACCGTTTCATCCGGCCCGATTACTGCCAGACAAACCGACGATCTCTTCGCCATCGCCACTGCGGCCACCGTTTCGAACAGTCGTTTGATCCCGTGCAGGCGTCCCATGCAAAGCAGCAAACGCTGGTCGTCACCCAATCCCAGGCGTGACCGCATGCGCTGGCGGATCTCCTCCGCATTTGCCAGGTCAACTACCGCCACCGGCCAGTGGACGACCCGGCAATTTGCCCCCTCATGCTGCGCAGCTGCTTTCCGTCGCTCACTTTCAGTGGAAAAAATCACGTGCGCGGCCCCGGCTAAAAACCTCCGGCCAAAACCCGCCATCCACACCCGCTTCATTGCACGCCGGTAAGTAAACACATAGGGGTCGAGGCATCCATGCGGCACCACCCAGTAAGGAATGTTGCGCCGCTTTGCCCACTGTGCCACCCAGTGCGCATGGTAACGGAACAGTATGTGGCAGGACATCAAATCAGCGCGTTCCGCCAACTGGTCGGCCTTGTGCCGCGCTATCGGGCCGGCCCATTCAAATAGCCTTCCTCGTAGGTTATTACTTATCGGGACATGCACTGCTCCCGGGATGGCCGAACCTTCCGCCGCCAATTTGTCCGCCCGGGTAAAGGAAACCACCTCGGCTCCCAGCGCCTTCTTGAAATTGCCCACGGTCTTTGCCGAGCCCCCCGTGGATGGCACCATGCCCAACGCCGTCAGCACTATCCGGTGCCCAGTCCTTGATGATTCAATTGCGGTCATTCCCTGAAACTATTCGCCCATTTCCAGTCACCCCGTCCATGTTCATATGGACATTTTTTTGAAAATTTTCTCCGGTATGATCTTGATAATGCTCATGATGATGCGCCAAATCCACGGCGTGTAAACCGTCTCGGGTCCGCCTGTAAAACTTTTGACGATGCGGCGCGCCACCGTTTCCGGCTTTGCGAATAACGGACCTTTCTTCAAATGCGCGGTCATCGGTGTGTCCACCATCCCGGGCTTGATCAGCACTACGCGGATGTGCTTATCGTGCAGCCGTCCGCGCAGCCCTTGGACATAACGCTCCAGGCCGCCTTTGGCCGCGCCGTAATATAATATGCTCCGCCGCCCGCGGTCGCCGGCCACCGAGCCGATAATCACGAGCGAACCGCTGTTCTGCTGCGAGAAAATGCGTGTCGCCGCCTCGGCGATCATCACCGGCGAAAGAAAGTTCACCCGCAGGCACTCCTCGATCTGCGGCCACGTCGGTAGGGCCACGGCCGGATCCAGCATCATCCCATGGGCTATCAGGACCACGTCAATTCGCCCCAGGAATTTCCCCGCCTGTTCGAACACCTTATCCACCGAATCCGCCGACAAAAAATCCGCCCCCATGACACCGGCAGGCTGGCCCGAGCGCGTCTCCAAGTCCCGTGCCACGATGGCCAGCTTGTCCGCATCTCTGCCGGCAAGAAAAATCCGGTCACCCCGCGCTGCCGCCAATCGTGCCACGGCCTGGGCAATGGCGGAAGTCCCACCGAAAATCAGCAATCCCTGTGAGTTTGACATCGAATTAAAAGTGACGGCGCCTACATGGAAATCAAGCCGTCACTCGCCGCCAAAATGAGGACGAGCAGGCGGGGTCCATTAGGCGCGAGAACGCTTCCCACTGGGGATAAAAGCGCCGAAAATCTTCCCCGCTCATGCGCGCGTCCTTTGCCGGATACAGCGCCCCGCCAGCTTCGCGCACGATGGCATCCAAATCCGCAAACAGCCGGGCCGTGGCCTCTACGCGGTTGGGAAAATCCAGCGCCAGTGTGACGCCCGGGCGTGGGAACGACATCCTGCCGGGTGACCTGGGATCGCCAAACAGTTTCAGTACCGCCAAAAACGACGCCTGCCCCGAACGGCTGATCCGCTCCAGCATGGCCGCCGTCACCGCCCGTCCGTCCCGAAACGGCACCACCGATTGATACTGGAAAAACCCGCGTTTGCCATAAAGTCGGTTCCAGTCGTGAATCGCGTCCAGCGGAAAGAAAAACGGATCGTAATGAACGCGCGCCTGCTTCACGTCCGACCATTGCTTGTGGAAATACAGTTCATTGAATGCGCCGACGCTCCAACGGTTCAAGGCAAAGTCCGGGAAATCAAAGGGCAGTCGCGCGAATGGCGGCTTATGCGGGCTCAGTTCCCCGGGTTTGGCCGTCTTGGCGTGATTCCCGGCCAGAAAAATACCGCGGCCCAGCTTCTTTCCGCGCGCCAGACAATCCACCCAGGCCACGGTGTATTCGAAGTCCTTGTCCGTTGTCGCCGCGATTTCAAAAAATCCCTCCAAGTTCTCGAAACGCCGGGAAACCGTTTCCATCATGGCCGAGGTGATGGGACGCAGTCGGATCGTCGCTTTCGCGATTAAACCCGTTAAGCCCATTCCACCAATCGTGGCCTGGAACAATTCCGACTCGTTCGTCTGAGAACAAAACCGCCGCAGGCCGTCGGAGCGCGCCAGTTCCAGCGAGACGACGTGCCGCCCGAAAGTCCCGGCTTGATGGTGATTTTTTCCATGAATGTCGTTGGCAATCGCTCCGCCGACCGTCACAAACTTCGTTCCCGGCACCACAGGAAGAAACCATCCGCGTGGCACCGCGAAATGTAAAATTTCGTCCAGCGTGATGCCTGCCTCGCAAGTCAGTTCTCCTGTGTTCGCGTCGAAAGCTATGAGGTGATTGAGCGACCGCATCGGCACCAGGATGCCGCCATCATTCAGGCAGCTGTCGCCATAGCTGCGACCCAGGCCGTAAGCCAGCGCCGGCTTCGCCCCCCAAGGCGGCGGGCTGCTTGCCCAGTGCCATGGGCGCACCTGCGCCTTGGTGTGAAACAACCGCCCCCACGACGCGGGTGTAATGCTCTCGGTTGATTCTTCCACGGGTGATACCCTAGGCACCGCTGCCCTGGCTTAAACTGGTCCGGCAAAATAAACGACAAGCAGGGCACACGCCAAAATGCCGTAACTGACGCGATCTTTCAGGGCAAAGATGATCGGGTCGTGGTGCAGCTGGCCGCGGTGCGCAATCAGCCAAATGCGGCTGATCCAATAGAGCAGCAAAACAATAAACACCCACAAAACCTGCGGATGACGGTAAAGGTCCGTCACGGCCGGGCTGCCCGCCACCGCCGGGCTGTTGATATACAGTGCAAACACCAACGCCGAGATGTAGCCACTCGCTATCCCCAGGCTTGAGACGAATTCCAAATCGTCCGGCTCATAGCCGCGCCCGGCCACATGGTCTGCACCATCCCGCCTTTTGGTTTTCAACTCGGTGAATCGCTTGGCGAGTCCCAGACTGAGAAAGAGAAACATGGAGAAAATGAGGAGCCAGCTCGACAACAGCACACCGGTGGCCGCCGCACCGGCGACAATGCGAATCGTATACAACCCTCCCAGCGCCAGCACATCCACAATCGGCAGGCGCTTGAACACCAGTGAATATAAGCCGCTGAAAATCGCGTAGCCGGTCAGCGTCCAAATAAACGGGTCGCCCAGCCAAGCGCCGCATCCGGCGCCGGCCAGCAAACTCGCCAACATCGCCGTAACCGCCGCTGAAATCGGCACGGCTCCGGCACACAATGGACGCAAGCGTTTCTGCGCGTGCCGCCGGTCCGCCTGCAAGTCGAGCAAGTCGTTAAAAATGTAGAGCGCGCTGGCCACCCCGCAAAAGGCCATAAACGCCAAACCGGCCCGCGCGAATGCCGCCTCATCCAGGAAACGATGCGCCGTGAACAACGGCACAAAAATCAACAGGTTCTTCACCCACTGATGAGGCCGCAGGCATTTTATCAGCTCACGCATTTTTACCCCACCCTCCCCAATCACCTCGCTCTCCGGAAAACGCCGCCGCGCCGCTTGCTTCACACTCGTGCTCGCGTTCACCACCACCACCCGCCTTGCCACCGCCCATACCGCCAGGTCTTTTCGTTCATTGCCCGCATAATCAAAACCCTTTTCTCCGAATTTCTGGGTCAGCAGCCTCGCTTTGGCCTCGCCCGTAAGATTTGTCTTCCCATCCGAGGCAAAATAACCGGCAAACCTCGGCCAGCGCCGGACCACGGCCGCCGCAATCGCTGCATCCGCCCCGCTTACCAAATAGAGTTTCCGCTCCGGATCACGCCCCAAATGCTCCAGCAGCGGTTCGTTCCACGGCAGCTCCAGTTCGTCAACCGGGATGCTCGCCGCCACACGCGCTTTGAAGGCCGCCTTCCCGCCCAACAGCCAAAAAGGCAATGCCAGTAGCCGCCATGGCTGCGTGCGCGCCAGCAGCAGTATCGCCTCCCACAACGAATCCGACCGCGACAATGTACCGTCCAGATCGACGCATAGCGGCGCGTCTCGTTTTTGTTCCGTTACCATATATGCCTCATCAATTGCTCTTTCTATACTTCATGTTTTGCGGCAGTTCTAGCGGGAAGTTGGCCCGGCGGGCTGGGCCCCGTGATCTTGATAGAGTGATGTCTGCGCCACCGGAATCACCTCCAGGCCAGGAGGCCGCCCACGCTTCTCCAGGAAACTCTTGCGCACAAAAATTACCCGGTCCAAGTCCTGATAAGGCGCGTTGACGACAAATTCATACTCGGAGCGGAAACTCGGATTATTGAGCATCTCGTTGCTCATCTTGGCGCGAAAACCAATCAACTCCCCCCGCGTCTTGCCATTACGCAGATCCAACCCGGAAAAATAACCCTCAATGATGTCCGGCTTCAGGGACAGCACATAATTCATGTCCGAGCGCGAGTCCACGGGTCCGTTGGGATCCACCGTCCCAAAATGCGCGATATGCGCATCATTCAGGCCGTCGGCATCAATGAAGTTGCCCCGCACATAATACGGGATTTTCCCGGCGAGACTGGTGGAAATCAACGCCTGTCCGTCCGCCAACTGGTCCAGCCAGGTGAAATACGGATTCGGCGGTTCAATCTGAAAAAAGTGGAGTCCCCGAACGTTCGTAATAAATTGCTTGGCGGCGAAGCCGTTCTGCTGCCACCCCATGTTGAAGTCAGTGATCAACAACACAAAACCCAGCACGATTATCGCCGGAAGGTCTTTCTCAAAGACACTGGCGCAGACTGCTCCAAGCGCAAACAGCCAGATCGGCGCCAGATGTACAAAATGCCGCCACAGTGGAAAAGCCGACGCCGGATCGCCCCCGACTTTGATGCAGTAGAGCATGTAAAGTGCCGTCAAAAACAGCGCAAAGAGGAGAAATGGCTTCTCCGCAATTCGGCGAAAATTGACCATGCACCCACTGAGGATGCAGGTAAATACCGCGGCAGCTGCCCCCACGAATCCGGCGACATAAATCGCGCCCGCCTCAAGATTGAGCAATCCTCCGGCCGCTTTGGCATAATAGGTATTGGGCGCGGGATAACCAAAATACCACAACCGAAAGACTGTCAGAACAACAAAAGCAACGACCGCCGACCCCAATCCCGCCAGGGGCGCACGTATGCTTTTGGCGTTTCGCCAGCGCACCAGCGCATGACAACCGAAGGCCAGCACCGCGATCAGAATGCCTTCGGGGCGCATCAGCACAATCAACCCGCCCAAGACCCCGAGCACCGCTGCGGATTCCGCAATGAACGGCCAGAAAAAGACGAGACCCACCAACAGCGCGAAGGGCACCGCCTCCATGCCGGAAGTGGCATACCAGGCCATGGGCAAATAGAACGCCAGCGCTGCCGCCGTAAAATCGAAAGCCCGTGGATTCAGCCCCCCTATCGCGCATTCCTTCCTGTCCGCGATAACCTGCCCCACATATAATGGCACGAACACCAGCAGCACATAGGAGATCAAACCCAGCATCTTGCTGGCGTGAATAATGTTGAAATGCGCCTTCGCCGCCGCGCTAAGCAAAAGCATCCACAGCATGCTGCTAAAACCCTCCACCGGCTCTCCTCCGGTGTTCCAGGCCCCGAGCTTGTCGCCTTGCGCCAAATGCAGCGAATACCGGTAGGTGATGTGTGCATCCTCCAGGGTCTGATAGTAAAAGCAGGCCCCCAGCACCAGCGGCACCAAGCAGAGCAAATATTTTCTTCGCATGATAGTCTTAATCGACATCTTCGATGGGGAAATTTTCTTTTAGCAAGAAGCGCCGGCCGCTTTCACCTTAACTCGATATAAACCCGTGGCAATCATCCGCGCAAACCCGCAAAATCCCCCCATGGCTCAAATACTCCCCCTTGGCACGTTCGCCGCCCGTCAACGCAACCAGGGCGCAAAAAAATCTCGACCGGCTTTATCGTCATCCTGACTTCATCTGGTTTTTTCCTCCGATTCGCTCGCGCAAAATCTCCTCGCAAGACACGATCACCTCCGCAGTCTCAATCGCCTTTAAACACCGCATGCCCTCCACCGTGCAGACCTCGAGTCCGCACCCTTCGCAGGAAACAGCCACCCGATGCACCCGGTGGCCGGAGCCATAGGGATACCATTTGCCGGGAGCGTTCCGCGCGGAAAGAATGGCCACGCACCGCACCCCGGCCGCTGCGGCCAGGTGCATTGTCCCCGTGTCGTTGCCCACATATAACCCGCAATCCCGCAGGGCCCGGGTCGCCCCCCGTATTCCCAGCTTGCCGCACGCGCTCACGCCGCGCCCGCACGCGGCGATCAATTGCTCCGCCGCGGGCGCATCCTCCGCCCCGCCAAATGCCACCGGCACAATGTTCCATTTGTCCACCAAATGCTTCGCCACCGCTAGGTATCGCTCAAGCGGCCACCGTTTTGCGGGCATTTTCGACCCCAGCCCAAACGCCACGCGCGGACGATCATCGCCCTCCAAACCCGTTTCCCGCTCCCACCGCGCCACTTCCAAGTCTTCCACCGCACCCAGCCGCAAATCCATGACGCCTTGGCCCGGCTGTGGCACCCGCAATCCAGCCCGGCCCAGGCATGACAGCAAAAAATCCGCCTCCAGCGGCAATTCACGCAAAGGATGCCCCCCAGGTGTGGGTTGGCGATAAGGACTCGTGCTGATTTGCTTTGTAATACCTCCCAGTCGGAAGAATTGCCGATCCCGCGCATCCTGCCGGGGCGTCCGGTCTCCCGGAGCCAAATGCACCAGCAAATCATAACGCCGCCCACGCAGGCGCCACAACAACCCGAAGATCTCCAGCAGCGAAGAGAATCGCGCACGGGTCCGGCTCAACACGGGATACATCAGATAGTCGTCCACCAGTCCCGAGCCCTCAAGCAATTGCTCGACTTGTACGAAGCCCCCCGAGGGCCGCTCGTGCAACAGCGTGATGCGCGCCGCCGGAAAATTATCCCGCAACGCATGCAAACTGGGCAGGGCGACTACCGTGTCACCCAAAAGCCCAATCCTGAACACCAATATGCGTAAAATCCGCTCCATCCGTTACTCACAAGAGACCATGCAACCATCTAGCCAATGCGCATAAAAAACTTCGCCGCTTCTCATGCTCGGAAAGGCCGCGGCACCCTTGGCCCCAGCGGGGCAGGCCGGCGCGGCGGGGGAGAGCTCCGCCCCATCGGCCCCGGTCCCGGTGGCGGCCTCGCCGCCTCCTGGCTGCCTCCCAGAAAATTCTTCACCACCATCATCAAAAACCCCATGCAAATTAGCGAAAAAATCATTGTAAGAAACAGTTGGCGGATTACCTCGGTGAGCACTGATCCAGATAGACAAAAAATCGTCAGCCCAACCACAATTGTTCTGCCCAATGCAAACAAACCAACAGATCGTGCCAGCAAGAAACGGTAGCACAATCCTTCGGCAAAGGTCAGCACCAGCAACGCCATCGCCACTTGCACTACCAGCGAAAGGATCCCCCCGCGCGACCAGGCATCAGCCACAATGTTGAAAGGCACACTTGTTCCGGAATAGGTGTTTGTTCCCGAGTCGTAGTTCTGCACCACATTGAATCCATATTCAATCGCCAGTAGTCGCGAATCATAACCACTTAGGTTGGGAAAAATCCCCAAGGCTGGAATGGAAACCATCGAGTCTATTTCCTCCGGCAGGGTGCCGTAACCACGATAGGGAACCACCTCCGGTGTCATATTGGGCACGGCCAGCAAGGTGGCATCCACCATGCGGGAAAGACCAATCCACAAGGCGTTTTGCTGCTCCTCATCCCAGGTATTGACGTCAGTCGCCAAGGTTTGGCTGATGGCGTCGGGAAGATCACCCATAACTTGTCCGAGATTCATCGACTGAATGGACGTGCGACCACTTATATCGCGCAGCACGCTGACAACGCCGCTGGCCACTAGCAGGGGGATCAGGGCTACAAGCCCTACCGCCAGCCATGTAAACCGCAACTGGCGGGTCGGCTGCTGAAGAATAAATCCAATGCCGTAATAACCGAATGGCAAAAATCCATATGAACGATTGCCTGTCAATAACGCCAGCGCCAGATTGACGACCAAGACAATGATCCAGGTAATTTGGACAAGCCGGTTGCGCCCCCAATACAAGCCGGCCACCATTGGCGTGAAATAAAGCCCGCGGTTCAGCACCCGCAAAAAAAAGAAAAAATAGCTGGTAAAACTTAACGTGCTTACCCAAATGCTCGCGCTGACGAGGGCGGAAACAATGAGCATGGCGTCAAAGTCACCCCCCAGCTTCGGCAGACGAAAATACTCGCGCGCGGTCCGCACGCGCTGCCCGGCATAATTATAGAGCTCCCGCTGTGAAGAACCGCGCATTTTACCCAGCAACCTCGCAAACAGCACGGCCATCAGCGGCACAAGGCAATAACTCACAAACATGCTGTAGAGCTTGCCGCCGACCTGCACCAAGGGTGCAAATTCCATTAAAAAATAGTTCGGAAATATCACTGCCGACAGGAAAAGAAAAACCGATTGCAGCATGAACCAGACGGCAAGAAACTTGTAAGCCACGTAGCGGGATTCCGAACGCCAGAGCAGATTGTTCAGGCCAAGGTTAAACAGCATGCATCCGGCCGCCCCCGCGATGCAGGCCTCCAGCCCTGGAGTCAATTGCGCCCCCACGATCAAGAGGCCCACGCCAATAATGAGTAATGCAGGCGTCATGTCTGATTGAATAAACTTGTTGCCAAGTAAGCGACTAGAATATGCCCAGCGCTAGGCCGGTGGCAATCCCATACTGGCACAACGCCGCCGCATGACTTCATCATTGCTATAGCCGCTCCGTTCGCAACGCATTCGCCCCGCCTCGGCAATTTTCCTCCGGAGGGCGTCGTTGCTCAAGTAGAAACGGGCTTTGTCCAACAACTCTTCGGTGGAGGAAAAAAAGGCCGCCTCCCGATCCTCTTCAAAGAGCGCGGCATGCTCACTCGTGCGTTCCGCCAGCATGAATGCTCCGCAAGCCGGAATTTCCACGCTTCGGCTGGTGTGCAAGTCGCGGTTGTTCTTGCGTAAAAAGCATAGTGCGATTTTGAAACACTGCAAACTCATCGCATAATCTTCATCTCGCACAAAATCGCGGGTGTAAAGGACGTTTGAACCGATTGCGTGTTGTGGCCATTGGCCTACCACCCTGACCTGCAATCCCGACGCGCCCATCGCGGTGATGAGACCGGCACGCTCCCGTTCATAGTTTCCCACAAAGCCAATGTCCGCGGCAAAACGTCGTCGAAAATCGGCGGAAGGAATTCGCGGCTGGTGAATCTCCGGATCGTATCCCCACGACGGAACTTCTGCGATTACCCGCTGCGCGCCCCGCTTGCGGTATTCACTAATATTCACTTTGCGGGGAACGAAATGCACGTCGTAGGCATCCAGCGATTGTAGAAACCGGCTCCAGCCCCTTTTTCCGTATCCACCAAAAGGATCGTCCGGGTTAAAATGCGCCAGCACTGCATTCGGCAAAAGTGATTTAATTTCCATCAAAGTGGCGCGTTTGATCACCGTCCCCTTGTCCACCAAGACTGCCTCAGGCCGATGAAGTGCGGCCATAGTTAGCATGGCGGCGTTGGCGCGGCTCCAGTCACCGGGGTGGCCAAGCAATCGCACTGCAAAGCGGTCAGCCCACGAACGCCAGGGATTCATGGCCAACGAAGACTGCGTGGTTACAGGAAAGACTTCATGCCCCAAACGCGTTAAGCTGTGAAGACGCATCAATACTGTCGCGCCTTCTTGAAATGATCCAACATACAGAATCTTACCCATGAAAAAATTCGTTTGCCGGTTAAAGCCGCTCTTAGCCGTATTGCGGCCAGCCTTTCCACCACCTCTCTGCGATGATGAGAAACTTGGTGCCTCACGCTGTCGTCCCATCCAGGTTATAATGGGGAATCGCGACCCAATAACGCGCCGTGCTCACCGCCGGATTTAGCAGGTCATCCGGCGAATAGGACATCCGTACCAAACTCGGTTGTAGCGCCGCAAAGCCTCAAAACCGATGCCGACAGGTGCCATCCTGATTAATCACCCAACGTATATAATATTCAAGAACTTGACCATGTTGCCAACCGACTAGAGTGCCACCCACCTTGGCGGGATGCTTACCAGCAGGTTCCCCAAGGACGACTGTGGCGCGACCACCAGTTTGTCCGCTCCCACGCCCAACCACGCCGCCCACCAGCTAAAAGTGCTGCTCGCTATGACGAAATGCCTGCACTGCGTCATCAACCAAAAATCCTCGTAGTCCTTGCCCGGCCCATTGTGGGTGACGAATTCCACTGGAAAAGGCGTTTGCACATGCTCCCGTGCCCAATCCGGATGATCGGCAAACACAAAAAAATGCGGATTAGGCACCCGCTCGGCCATCCAATTCAACGCCCGCTGGTAATAATTCACATCCACCGGCGGCTTATCTCTCGCTCCTGGCGTCTGTGCATTCGCGGCCACGGGGTCGCGCCGCAACCTGCGCACATGTAGGCACACTGCATTGACCGCGCTTATCCTCCGAGCCAGCTCGATATTAACCACGTCGTGGGCTGACGTGATGCACAGGTCTTCGCGAATCTTTTCGGCAATGTCAGCAAAATAGTCCTCATGCTGCCAGTAGCCTTCAAAATACACCCGCCGCCGAATCTTGCAATCGAGCAAACCCGGATTAAAGACTCCTGCCGGTCTCTCCTCCACATAACTTTTTTGTTCCAGCGATCGCCCGCGGTTCATCCAACGGTCCAGCCGTCGCCGTACCCGCCCAGCTACGCTCAAATACGGGGATGCGTCAATTTTGCAGCCCTGAATGTTAAACTTGTCCAAGGTGTATTTTCGCCGATAAAAGTCCCGCGCGAATCCGGATATGTGATCCAACACGAGCGGCACATCGTTGGCCAGCGCCAGACGCCGCCCCATGGCATATTGGAACAGTTGATTCCCCAAACCTCCGAAAATTTGCACAAT
>CAZDAQ010000002.1:0-14719 GCA_964503425.1 uncultured Opitutales bacterium | reverse complement strand
GTCGTAAGTGTCGGGTAGCCTTGCTGGAGCAACTCGTGCACCAAATGTTCGCTGTTAAAAGGCCGCTCTGCATAACAAATGAAATAATTTTTCGCTTATCACGATTTGAATCGACGGCCAAGCGCAGCGCACCGTTCCATTATCTGACGCAAGGCCGAGCGACCATTCGCCGATGTAAATGGCAGGATTCCGGCAAAAACCACAGCCGCAAAAAACGACCACTGCGGCGATAATCCCGCGCTCAGAATGCAAGCCGCGCTGAAAATCGCCACACTCGACCCCAATCCCTCCCTCATGACTGTGGGATGTGGTCCCAACCGGCTCCGCAAAATGCGCGGCAACAGATAAACCACCCCCGCCACCAGGGGCACAGACCGTCCCAGCGGCAGGCCGATGGGGCCCAACCAGGCCACCAGCGTCAATAACAACAATAATTGGGCCACTGAATTCAAAATCTCGCAAAAAGCCGTGATGGCGAAAAACCCCTGCGATAAACAGATGAAATTCATAATTCCATATCTTGAAATGATGAAGGTTGAAACACAAATGGCGATATTCAGCCATGGCCCCCCATAAAACTGCGGGCCGACCCACATACCGATGAACCAGTGGTTCACCAGCACGCACGCTCCCAGCACCCAGGCCATCATAAATGAGCTGATGCTCAATACTTTCCGCACAATCGCCACGCGCGGCTGCCAGTCTTCCCCCGCTGCCGCGCTTAAGGTGGGATATACCGACGAGCCGAAGGGCCCGAATAGGCTTCCGCACAAGTCCGGCAAACGTCGCGTGATCGAGAAAAGCACGGTTGCCTCCATGGAAAACATGGCGCCAATCACAAATTCCTGGCAGTTGTTCGCGAGAAAACCCAGCCAGCGGCCCGACATTGTCGGCAGGCACGCATGCAGGTATTCCCGCATTCGCCGCCATCGCGGAAACAGCGGCGGTAGCGACCGCTTGTGGAGCACCCACATAAACAGGGGGAGGGCTATCACCAATTGGATGAGCTGCCGCAAAGCTGATGCGACCCCCAAGGCAACCACGCCATGCCCCATCCGCAAGCCGGCCCATGTGGTCACAATCCACACGATTTGCCCGAGCAATGACGCTGCCACCGGCACCAACGGCGCATTGAGTGATGCATAGGCCGCGCCTAGGTTAAGCACGCAAAAACTCAACCCCAACCCGCTCGCCGTAAACATCAACGCGGTTTTTAGCTGCGTTGCCGCTGCCCCTTGAATTTTCACCCATCCCGGGGCGTAATGCGCAAAAACGGCTCCGCCGGCGAGAGACGCGAAGAAGACCATTAAGGTTAGTGTCGTGGCACCACTGAGCAAATCGGTGAAACGCTGCACCTTATCCTGGGCATATGCCTCCGAAAGCTTCTGCATGAAAATCAAGTTCAAGCCCAAATCTAGAATGGAAAGCATGTTGACCAAATTGCCTGTCGCCAGCCATCCACCGTAAAGTTCTGCACCGATATAATGCAGGTATAGCGGAACCATGATAATCCCCGTCACGGCCAGAAATACGAGGTAGGAATAGTTGCCAAACAGATTGACCATGGCCTGCTTGCGCCCGAGCAACCGCATCTCAGCCATCGTACCCAACCAATTAACATACCGGATCATAATATCAAAAACCCTGCTTAATCCCGGGTTGTTTCGACCCTCTCCCCCAAGCGGCCATAGGCCGCCAACAAATGCGCGCGTAACGCCGCCGGCGCCCAAAGACGCTCATAAAGCGCGCTGCCATTACTGGCCAAGCGCGCGCGCAAAGTCGCATCGGTGTCCACCATCCGCACTCGCTTGGCGAATTCGTTCACATTGCCCGCATCTGCCAGCATGGCATTCTCCCCGTCTTGAAAGATTTGCTTGTGTTCACCCACTGCGAAAACCATGACCGCCTTGCCCAATTTTAATCCCTCCACGACGACAATCTCGATAATGGTTGGCCACAGGGACGGCACCAGAATACCCCGCGCCCGGGCTAGCGCTTCCGCCAGTCCGTTTTGCCAATTTAGTCCAGAAATGACGCGCAGGTTCGGATGACCCTGCGGGTCAATCCCCAACGCCCGCATCTGCCGCAACCCCTCTGCCGTGGGATATATTTCAAACCGGGTCTCCGGGCAAAGCCGCATGATTTCCGGCAGCAGATGCGCCCCCTTGAAGCGCGTTATCTGCCCGTGAAAAACAAAGGCGCCGGCATCCGACACGGGCCGCCCCTCGAAAGCAGAGGCATTGAATGGCACCATCATGCGAATGATTCGCTCCGGAGACACCCCGTAAGTCACCAAGCGTTCGTCCATGTCCACTCCTGTGGAAATAAACCAAACCCCGCTTGCAAGCGCGCTATGCCGTATCAGGCTTCGCGAAACCGCGTGAATCCAGGCCCGGACACCCGAATCGCACCCATTTCGCCACGCATTCAGAAAATTGCCGCCAAAACATGCGTCGCAGGGGTGGTTGTCCAGGAACGCATATTGCTGATGACAGAATGCGTCGAAGCTCCACGGCTCCAGCACCACTTTTGCCCCGGCCGCCAACGCCGTCCCAATCAGAAAACGGGATTTGCCGTATTGAAAGGAAGCACTGTGGACGATTTGCGGCCGAAACTCGTCCAGCAGACGACGGAAAACGGCCACGGATCGGTCGGGAACAAAATGCTTGAACACATTGCGAACCAGACCACCGGATTCGAGAAAAACCACGGAAAATTCCTCCCGCAGCACGTCCGGGCAGGTCGCTGGCGTCTGAAAGGTTGCCACCCGAAGATCAAAACCTGCGGCCTGCAAACCCCGGGCCAAGGCCAAAGTGCTTCGGCCTCCGGGAGAATCCGTTGAAAACGCCTCAGCAAGCAGGATTACGCGAACCATATAACCTTTGCCATTGATTCAATATGACACTTCAGGCCCGCTCAGTTTGAAAACCCGGCTTCGCCATCATCGCAATCGCGGCATCGCAAGTTTCCGGCCTGACCACCCCGCTGAGTCACTTGAGCGCGCGTATCCTGCCCCCATAGGCCCGCTGTCTAAGAACGGTGCGAATTTCCCCCTCGTAGTTCGGATTGACGATCAACACCAGCCCGGCTCGGATCCATCCCGCGTCCTCGGGCCCCACAATCGGAATCTTGGTGCCGGGCAGCACGCCGCCCTGCTTCGCCGGATTGGAGTCCACCACCCATTGCGGAGGCATGTCCGTCAGCAAATTGGCCAGCGCGACGCCCTTGGCGCCTGCCCCCCAAATCGCCCAGTTGGAACCGCCGCAGTCTCGCACAATTTCACGCCTTAGCCGCTGCATCCGTCGGCGGACTCCCCGAACGAAGTCGGCCAGGCGCGCCCCCTTGGGAATCCCCGGCGCGCTGGGCCGGCGCCATGCTTTTGCCACTTTGAGCTCCAGCGTTTGGTATTGTCGTCCAAATGCGGCCCGCTGCCGAATAACCTCGAATTTTGCCAGCCGGCAAAGGTGGGCCAGCGTACTTTCCGGAAAATAATTGCAGTGCTCATAGAACACGTCCCAGCAACTAAGCTGCTGTACAATCCAGTCAAACCGCGGAGTCTCGAGAAAAACCACCGGGTCACCGGCCGCCACAGCGATGTCCCGCAATTCCCGGAGAAACGCGCCGATCGCCGGAACATGCTCAACTACATGGCGGCAGACCACCACGTCATACCGCGTTGTAATGTCCGCCGCGGTAACATAGCTGCGGTGGAAACTCAGGCCCCTTGGCTCCGGCGCCGGACCCGGCTCATAGGTCGTGTCGTAGCCCACGCACGTTGCCTTGGCCAGCCGGCGGACCAGTCGCAGAAAATCACCCTTCCCACAGCCGACTTCCAGAATCCGCCCGCCTCCGGGCCGCCGACAACTTGCGGCCAGTTTGCGCGCCAGCTTGTGCAAATGCATCTGGTATGCCGTCGAATAATTCTGCCGGTTGTCATAATTCTCATCGTAGGGCACGACTGACGGGTCAAATACTGCATTAAAAACCAGCCCGCAATTGCGGCACTGCACCAACATCAAATCCCGGCGAGGCACCCGGCTGGCCGCACGGGCATCCTGAAAACGGTAATTCAGAATGACCGGCTGGCCAGTCACATGATACCGGCCGGAAAATTTCCTTCCTTCGCAGCCAGGGCAAATCATTTTAGGCGTAATTGAGGTCTTTTTCATCAGCGGGAAAAAAATGTGTTGTTATTGGCGCCTGTGTCACTGACTTGCTGTCAAAGGACCCATCGACTGGTCAAATAGCTCCACGCCGCACCCACCCGTTCTTCACGCCACGCCATTCCGATAATATTCCGCCACGCCGTCCCACGCGTTGCCTTCATCCCAATTCGCCGCCCATTGCGTCGCCGGCTCCGTGTTTACTCGCTCAAGCGGCTCCGCAAAGTCCGTTTGCGTGGCCAACGCCAACTCGCACGGCCAGCCCAGCCGTAGCCGCATCTCGCGGGCGTAAAGCTCGGTGAACGCCCCCTGACTGCCGGCATATCCGCTCGGGTTGAAACGCATTACGCTTGCCGATCCGGCAACCAGCTTTTCCGCGCAGGTCCGGTAAGCCTGCGCCAGCAAATTCACATGAATGTTGTCGCGCACATAGTCGGGCGTTTTCACCTCGACCACCTTCCCCTCGCGCCATGTCCGCATGAGATGCGCCGTAAACCGCGGCTCTTCAAGCGGCCCAAACGGATTGGGAATGACGAATTTCCCCAGCGCCATGCCGGCCATCTCCGCATGGTAGCGGTAAACCTGATAGGTCAGCCCCTTGGACAAACCATACGGAGAAAATGCCCGCGGCGTCGGCGAAGGCGCCCCCTCGTCAGGCTCGAAGATCGATCCAGATAATAACACGCGGCGGGAACCCGCCGCAGTCATCGCGGCTAAAACCTCCCTCAGGTTCCGCGTGTTGGCAGCCAGCGCGCCATTCACGTCAAATGCGGGAGATTTGTAGTCGCCAACCTGCGCGGCGTGATGGGCCAATAGATCCCACGGCCCCTCGCCCGCCAGCTGCACAAAGGCTTCGTCCCCAAAGCTCAGGCCCCATCGCCATTCAATGCCGGGTGTTTGCGCGAGGCCTTCCAGGCGGCGACGGCGCAAATCCTGATAATGCTCCAAAGACACCGCGCGACAGGCGCAAACAACCTGGTGACCCACCCGCGCCAGCTCTCTGGCAAACCAAAATCCGGTGAAGGAAGAAGCTCCGGTAAACAAAATTCGCATGACAGCCAATCAGCGCAGGTGGATCTCAGAGTTGAAATCCGGATGGTTCTTGTCCCTGTCCGAAATGACCGCGGGCTCCATCGGCCAGTTGATTCCCAGCCGCGGATCATTGTACCGCAAGCCCCGCTCGCAATCAGCGGCATAGTATTCCGTCACCAGGTAGATCACCTCGGTGTCCGGCACGAGCGTGAGAAAGCCGTGGGCAAAACCCTTGGGCACGTAAAGCATGGTGCGATTTTCCGCCGTTAATTCGATCTGGAAAGACTGCAGGAAAGTGACTGAATCCGGACGCAGATCCACGATCACGTCGAGCAGCGCGCCACCGACGCACCGGACGATCTTTTCCTCAGCCTTTGGCGCAAGCTGATAGTGCATCCCGCGCAACGTGCCCTTGATCCGGCTAAGCGAATCGTTGATTTGCACAATGTCCGCGTTCAGGTGGTGGCGCGCAAACTCTTGTTTGCAAAAATAACGCGCAAAAAAACCCCGGTCATCTTCCCGTTTTTCAAGGTCAATGACGTAGGCGCCGGCCAAGGGTGTGGAGGTGAATTTCATCGTCGCGTAAAGCGCGCGTCCCGTTGCGCGCGCAGATCGGCTATTTCCAATCTAGACTTGTTGTTAGATAGCCAGTCCAGTTAAGGCAATGCGCCGCCTTTAAACGAAGGAAAATGGACTCGCGGAACCACGCGTCGTGAAAATTGGCGCTTTTCAGTCTCTCGATTAGGTTCCGCACCGAATCAGCGAGGATGCACTACGGTCATTCCTTCCACACATAAAATGAGGGCGCTAACGGCCGAAATCAAGAGGGCGTACTTTGATTTTCATCGCAGAATCCCGGGCGAAACTCACCGAAGAAACACCGGGCAACCATGGATTCAACCAGCCCAGGACCGTCCGAGCCCATGGGCCTCCGCGACATAAGCCGCAATTTGCTCCCGCGTCAGCGCCGCCGGGTCGGTCCCGCCCGCCTGCGTTTCCCGATACCAGCGGACCGTTTGCGCCACCGTCTGCGCAAAACCCCACACCGGCTGCCAGCCCAGTAAATGAAAAGCCTTGTCCGTGCTCAAATTCAGCTTACCAGCTTCGTGTGGCGCCTTCGGGTCCGACTGGTCAGCCCACTTTCCCGGCCAGTGCTTGAGAACCTCCTGCACCAACTCCGCCACGGTGCGGTTTGACCCCAAATCCGGTCCGAAATTAAACGCGCTGGCATAATCACTGAGAACGCGACCCGGCTCCGGTGGCGTGGCCAGCCCCAGGTGTGCTCCCAGTCGCTGGCCCAATTGCAGATAGCCGCCCAGCGGCTCCAACACATGCTGCCATGGGCGTGTCGCCTGCCGGTTGCGCACTGGAATTATCTCCCCGCGCTGCAAGGACCGCACACAATCGGGGACAATGCGGTCACGCGCCCAGTCTCCTCCGCCCAGCACATTGCCGGCGCGCGCACTCGCCAGCGCCACTCGTGGTTTATGCTCCGGATTGAAAAACGCCCGCCGGTAGGCGGCAATCGCCAGCTCGGCGCAACCTTTGCTGGCACTGTAGGCATCGTAGCCCCCCATCGGATCGCTTTCCCGGTAGCCATGCAGCCATTCGCGGTTCTCGTAGCACTTGTCCGTGGTCACGCACACCGCAACGCATGGCTTTTGCAACTGTCGCAACGCTTCCAGCACATGTACCGTGCCCATCAAATTTGTCGCGAACGTTCCCACCGGCTCCGCGTAGGACTGGCGGACCAGTGACTGTGCCGCGAGATGGAAAACCGCCTCCGGTTGCGTTTCCGCAACGACCCGGGCCAGCCCGGCACGATCACCCAAGTCACCCACACGGTGATCCATCCGTCCCGCCAGGCCAAGCTGGTCGAACAAATTCACCGGCGTCGGCGGTCCCAGGCTATAGCCCGTGACGCGCGCGCCCAAAGCCAGCAGCCATTCCGTCAACCACGCGCCTTTGAAGCCCGTGTGCCCGGTGAGCAGCACGCGCCGCCCGCGGTAGAATCCAATAAAAGGTTCGCTCATGTTATTACCACACTTTCCACGGCGCCCTGCCCTCGGCCCAAAGGTTTTCCAGCAGCGTTTTCTCGCGCAAGGTGTCCATCGGCTGCCAAAACCCTTGGTGCTTGTGGGCCGCCAGTTGGCCGGTGTGCGCCAGGGTTTCCAACGGCCCGCGCTCCCAGACCGTCGTGTCGTCGGTAATCAGCTTGAGCACGTCCGGCTCCAGCACAAAGAAACCGCCGTTGATCCAAGCGCCCTCCCCGTGCGGTTTCTCCTCAAAGGCCTCGACAAAATTTCGTGTGTCCAACCGCAGCGCGCCATACCGGCTCTGTGGCTGCACCGCCGTCACTGTCGCCTGCTTCCCCTGCCGCTGATGAAAGGCCACCAATTCGCGGATGTTCACGTCACTCACCCCGTCACCATAGGTGAAACAAAAGGATTCATCCTGAATATATTCGCGCACCCGCAGCAGCCGTCCCCCGGTCATCGTCTGCTCACCCGTGTCCACAATCGTCACCCGCCACGGCTCTGACCGGCGCTGACGCACCTCCATCTTGTTTTCCTTCATGTCAAAGGTCACATCCGACATGTGCATGAAGTAATTCGCGAAATACTCCTTGATCACATAGCCCTTGTAGCCCGCGCATATGATGAAGTCATTGATGCCGTGCGCCGAATAAATCTTCATCACGTGCCACAGAATCGGCCGGCCGCCGATTTCCACCATCGGTTTGGGCTTCAGGTGCGTCTCCTCGCTGATACGCGTGCCGAGTCCGCCGGCAAGTATGATCGCTTTCATCGTTGGTCAGGGGGTTGAGTTTGAGAAAAACAAATTATTCAGGCCTTCACAACTGCACCGACGCCAGCCAGTCGCGATTGGCCCGATGCCACTCTACGACGCGCCCCAGCCCCTCCGCCAGCCCGACTTGCGGCTGCCATCCCAGCAATCGGCCGGCTTTGGCCACATCCGCCGCCGTTTCCCGAATATCTCCGGATTGGAAGGGCTCGCCCTCGATGCGCGCCGGCTTTCCTAGTGACTTTTCCAGCAACCCAATCAACGCCTGCAACGTCACCGGCTGCTGTCCGCCACCCAGATTGACCACTTCATAACCCAGCGGCCTCACCGCCAGTACCACCCCGCGCGCGATGTCGTCCACATAGGTAAAGTCGCGCGACTGTTTCCCGTCGCCATGCAGCTGAATCGGCTTCCCGGCCTCCATCCACTGAATAAAACGAAAAATACTCATGTCCGGCCGCCCCGCCGGCCCAAACACTGTGAAAAAGCGCAGCACCGACAGGTCCAGCCCATACAGTTTGTGATAACTGTAGGCCATCATCTCCGCCGCCTTCTTCGACGCCGCGTAGGGAGACAGCGGCGTGTTCACCGGCTGATCCTCGGTGAACGGCAGCGGGCAGCCGGCATACAGTGACGACGTCGAGGCCAGCACTTGTTTGACGACACCGAATTTCCGCTGGCACTCCAGCAGGTTCAGTGTTCCCAAAGTGTTCGTTCGCAGGTAAAGATGCGGGTCCTGCGTGCTCTGGCGCATCCCCGCGCGCGCACCCAGGTTGAATACCGCCGCAAAGCCAAACTCCACAAACAACGGCTCCAGCGCCGCCTGGTTCTCGATGTCCACCGGCTCGAACACCAGCCGGCCGCCCGCGCCCGTCTGCCTTCCCCCTTCCACATAAACCGACCGCCGCGGATTTGTGTTGGCGCGCCACCGCTCCTCCCCCAGCAGCCGCCCCAGCCGGTGGTCCTTCAGGCGCACATCATAATAGTCATTCAGATTGTCCACCCCGACCACCGTATGTCCTTCGGCCAAGAGCAATTCCGCGACCCGCGACCCGATAAACCCGGCGACTCCGGTGACAAAGTAGTTAGCCATAAAAAAATTCGCTTCCGCGGCCTAGGCGCCGCCGGGGTTTTCCACCTTTTGCACCAGCTTCTTCAAATCCTGCGCACGATCCTTGTGGCAGACCAGCGTGGCGTGCGCCGTCTGCACTACCACCAAGTTATCCACCCCCAAAAGCGCCACCACATGCCCGGCCTCCCCCACCACGATATTGCCATGCGCCGCCTCCAAGACCACTTTCCCGCGCGTGACATTGGCCGCCGCGTCCGCCGGCCAGTGCCGCGCGATTGCCGGCCATTCACCCACATCGTCCCAATCAAACGCCGCCTCGAACGCCGCCACGTTCGGCGCCTTCTCCATTACCGCATAGTCCACGGAAATTTTCGGCAGACCGGGATAATACTGCTCCAGCGCCGCCTTTACCCTTCCCGGCTCCAGCAGTCCATTGAACTTCGTGGCAATGTTATCCATGCCCTCGGCGATCGCCGGCGCGTGCACGCGAAATGCCGCCTCCAACACTCCCGCCCGCGCGACAAACATTCCGGCATTCCACAAATAAATCCCCTCCGCCACGTAGCGTTCCGCCGTGGCGAGATCCGGCTTCTCCACAAATTGCTCCACCCGGAACCACGGCAACCCTTCGCTCTCGCCGAGTCGCTGACCGCGCCGCAGGTATCCGTAACCCGTCGCCGGATGCGTGGGCCGCACGCCCACGGTGATGATCTCGTCCCGCTTCTCCGCCACGGCGAATGCCGCATGCAATGTTGCCCGGTAGGCGGCTGCGTCGTGGACCGCCGCATCCGCAGGCAACAACGCCAGCACTCCCTGCGGGTCGCGCTGCCGCACCAGCAACGCCGCCAGGGCGGCCGCCGCCGCCGTGTCCCGGCCCATCGGCTCACCCACCACCTGGTCTTTCGGCACCGCCGGACAGGCTGCCTGCACTGCCGCCACATGCCGCGCATTGGTCAGAATGAAAATCCGCTCCGGGGGCACCAACCCCGCCAGCCGTGCCACTGTCTGCGCGATCATCGGCTCCTCACCCACAATGGGCAGCAGATGCTTCGGACGCTCGGGCGTGCTTTGGGGCCAAAAACGCTCGCCCCGCCCTCCCGCCATGATTACCGCGTAAAAATTATTCATGATTATCGCCTAGTTGGCCCGAGTTACCGCTGCGCGCCGTTGCTCCGCAAACTCGTCCAGGGTTCGCCCCGTGCACCCGCGCGCCGCGGCCTGTGCAAACAGCGCCTCCACGTCCGTATACATTCGCGCAATCCCGGCCTCATCGCGAAAAGTCGGGCTGCCGCCAGCCATCAGTTCCGAGGAATGCAGCATAAACATGAGATGTCCGCGTCCGCTCTCCACGGCCTCGTCCACCCGCGCTTGCATCGCCGCGCCATTGCGCCCATTGGGCCTCAGCCAAAAATGCCGCATCGAATACCACTCCACCAGCGGACCCGCCCAGCGCGGGTGCGCCTCGCCAATGGTCATCGGCGTTTCCAGCAACGCCTCTGGCGCGGGCTCTTTCCTGGCCCGGCTCACATCACCCTCGTCCACAAAATACGCCTCATTCGGCGCCGTGCGGTAGTCCGGCCCGCCGGCTCCATGCGGGTCGCCCTTGGTCGCCCGCCAGTCCACGCCGGGGCATACCGAACAGTCGGTGGTAAAACCGCGCTCGCGCAACAACCGCGCATAGCGCCCGTCAAACGCCCAGCGGCCCGCCCGGTGGCTCCGCATTGGCCGTTGAAAGGTCTCCTCGAGTGCGCCCGCGAGTCGCTCGATTTTCGCACGCATCAATGTTTCCGGGTATTCCGTCAAAAAGGGGTGGTAGCGCGCGTCGTTCTCCGTCAACGGCTCCAGCGGCGGCGTGTCCCATGCATGCAGGTGCATGCCCACCTCGCCGGCATCGCGCGCCAGCACCTCGCGCAAAAACTCCACGCAGGCGGGCGCGTGCGCCATCTCCCAATTGACCAGCCACGTCGGCCGGAAACCGTGCCGCTCCGCCAGCGCCTGAAACCGCGGCAGGCTCGCCGCGTTGCGTGTCGTCACCGTGCGCGGACGCGCCCACAGGTTGTCGCCTTCCGTGTCCACTGTGATCAGAAATGTCGGCGCCGCCGTCATGCGTCCTCCCGCTGCAGGCGATTCAACTCCGCCAGCTTCACCACCGATACCACCAGCAGCGTGAACAAGGTCAATACCGCTGCATTGAAAAATGGAAAATCCACACAGGAATGCACCAGCACGAACCCCGCCCCCACCAATACCATCCACCCTTTCGATCCCAGCCACGCCGCCAGTCCACAAGCCCGCCACGCCCAATACAGCAGAATCAACAGCAGCAACCCCGCCCCCAGCGCCCCATATTCCATCGCCAGTTGCAGCGCGTCGCAGTGCGCGTGATACACCGCGAATGCCAGCCCGTCGTAGTGGGTCGGGTCGGGAAACAACCCCAGCTTGCGAAAATAGTAGGGCGACACATACCGGTAGCTGCCCCCGCCGAATCCCAGCCACGGGCAGTCCGCAATCATCACCTGTGTCGCCTGCATTACCTTAAAGCGCGGATCGTCACCCAGCGTGGACATGCCTTCCTTCAGCCGCGTCAGCGACACCGGTTCAGCCACGGAGAAAAACGCCGCCATGCCCCCGAGAAAACCCGCCAGAAATATCCCGCCCACCACTAGCTGCCCCGCCGACCAGTCCCGCCCGCGAACCATCCCTACCGTCAACAACAACGCTCCCACCCCCAGGATCGCCGCACCCACCAACAAACCCGCCCGGCTCCCGGACAAAAGCAGCCCGGCGAAATCCACCGCGCATCCCGTCAGCACCACCCAGAGCAAACCCGTGTCCCGGCCTGTTGCCTGCGCGTTCCGCTGCGTGTGCAACGCCA
The DNA here is from genome assembly GCA_964503425.1 of uncultured Opitutales bacterium. Classification (GTDB taxonomy): domain Bacteria; phylum Verrucomicrobiota; class Verrucomicrobiia; order Opitutales; family JABDGR01; genus CAZDAQ01. The sequence goes on along the minus strand of CAZDAQ010000002.1, from coordinate 2,772 downwards.
GCGCCAGTCCCGCCGCCAGCCCCAGATACAGATAGATTGCCGCCGCGTCACGATTGATGAAGGCCCCCACATACAGCACCCGGAATATCGGTGAATGCAGCACGCTCGGCGCAATGTCATAGATAATGGTCGTATCCTCCCAAAACCACAGAATCTTGTGTGAGGCATGAAAATAAAACTCCCCCGTCTCAAACGTAATAAGCACACTGTTTACCAAAGCCGTGCCCCACAACCAATACACCCCGCGACGCCGCTTTGCCGCCACCCACCATGCGCATCCCAGTAGCCATGGGCCGGTCCAATACACCAGTTCCCGCCAGGTGTTCGTTATCTCATAATCTGCCTCTATCCCACCCGGCAGCCACAGCACATGCACCGGGAAGGACAACGTCCAGATATTCGATAGTGGCGCCACCTGCGTCACTTTCAGCCAGGGATTGCAGGCCTGGCACGTCACATACGCCACAAACGCCAACCCCAGCCAAAAGACCGGAAAACACAGGAGGGCCCGGCGGTTTTCCCGCACGCTTAGCGCCACCAGCAGTGCCAGTGCCCCCAGGACAAGACTCAGCGCCTGCGCCCACCACAACCACCCGCCAATCAACCACGGCAACACCAGCACCCACCCGCAGGCCAGTGCCGTGACGAAACGCTCCACCCCGCTCATCGCCGGGCTGTTTGGATGCCTGTGCCGCATTTTTTCCCTGGTCTCCATCAATTTGCGATCTAAGCGCGATAGTAGGAGGGAGGCCGCCGCGTCACGCAGTTGCGTGTGTCCACCAGCGGAATGCGCCATCCGGAAAAGTCCACCTGCCGGTATTCGTCATGCGCCGTGGCTAGCAGTACCAAGTCGTGGCCCTCCGGCGTCAACCGCACCGACTGCCGGCCCGCGAACTGCGGATGTTCGCGCGTCAGGCGGATGACCGGCACGTGCGGATCATGATAGGACACCACCGCGCCTTTCTCCTCCAGCAACCGCATCAGTGTGTAGGACGGCGATTCACGATCGTCCTCCACATTCGGCTTGTAGGCCAGCCCCAGCAGCAGAATGCGCGTCCCCTTCAGCGGCCGTCCCTGGTCATTCAGCGCATCCGCCACCCGGCCCACGACATATTCCGGCATCGCCGCATTCACTTCGCCCGCCAGTTCGATAAACCGCGTGTTTTGTCCAAACTCGCGGGCCTTCCACGTCAGATAAAAGGGATCTATCGGGATGCAATGCCCTCCCAGCCCGGGTCCCGGATAAAACGGCATGAAACCGAACGGCTTGGTCTTCGCCGCTTCAATCACCTCCCAGATGTCTATGCCCATCGCCGCGTAAACCACCTTCAATTCGTTCACGAGCGCGATGTTCACCGATCGGAAAATATTCTCCAGCAGCTTCGCCGCCTCGGCCACCCGGCATGACGATACCGGCACCACCTGCGCCACAATCCGCGCATAACACGCCACGGCCCGTGCCAGGCACTCCGGCGTCAGGCCGCCCACCACTTTCGGAGTCCGTCCCACCCGGCTGTCCGGATTCCCCGGGTCTTCGCGCTCAGGCGAGAACGCCAGGTTAAAATCCCGGCCGGCCACCAGCCCCGACCCGCGCTCAAGAATGGCGCGCAAATCCGTGTCCGTGGTGCCGGGATAAGTCGTGGACTCCAGCACGACCAGCTGGCCCTTCTGCAAATACGGCGCCACGCTTTCACCCGTGCCGAACACATGCGCCATGTCCGGCTCGCGGTATTTGTTCAGTGGCGTTGGCACGCAGATAATGATCGTGTCGGCCTCGCTTATGCGGGAAAAATCCGTGCTCGCTTCGAGCAATCCTCCCGTCCGCGCCCGCGCCACCTCCTCGCCGGGTATGTGCTTGATGTAGCTCTCGCCCGCGTTCAGTCGTGCGCATTTCGCGCCGTCTATATCCAGGCCCAGCACGGGCACGCCCGAGCGCGCGAATTGCAGGGCCAGCGGCAGGCCCACGTAGCCTAAACCAACAATGGAGGTTTTCATTGGAATATGGAAATTGTGGAAAAATCCTGTGCGCTCATGCCGCCGCCGACCGGCGCACGGTCAACTCGCCAAGCTTAACCGACACCGCCAATACCCCCGTCAGCACCAGCAGCACCGCTGGGCTCGACAGCGGAAAATCTATGCCCGCCGCCACCAACACCACCGCCACCGCCCCCAGCGCACACCAGCATTCCGCCGGCAAAACCCGCCGCAGGCGCCAGACTTTTCCCGCCCACCACCCCAACGCCGCCGTAAACAGCGCTGTCCCCGCCGCCCCCCACTCAATCGGAAACTGCACCCAGTCGCTGTGTGCAAAATTGGATCGGTAGTACATCACTCCCGGATGCCCCGGAGCCGAGAACAGTGGATTGTTCCGCATGTAATACGGTGCCGCATAGCGGTAGCTCCCCGGCCCCCAGCCCCAGAACCACTCGTCGGGAATCATCGCCACTGAGGTCCGCGCCACTTGGTAACGCACCTGCAGGCTTGGGTTGTAGGGATCCACTTGCGCTCCGCCATTAACCCACAAATCCTTCGCCCAAAAACCCGCTGCCACCGCCAGCATTCCGCCGGCCAACATCCCTGCGGGCCACCATCGGTGCTGAACTCTGAAAAAAACCGCCCCCAACGCGGCCCCCGCCCCGGCTGTCAGAGCCAGAAAAAAATAAATCGCATGACTGCTGCAATAAATCGCCATCAGCACGACTGTCGCCGCCGCGGCCCAAAAGATCCACCCCAAGCCTTTTTGCGCTGCCACATGCAGCCCGTGCCCAAGTA
>CAZDAQ010000001.1:35669-53481 GCA_964503425.1 uncultured Opitutales bacterium | reverse complement strand
GGTGGAGGTGGCCCGGCTCGAGGCCGACGAGGTGGAGGAGCTCGGCGCAGCGGGCTTCGCGCTCGGCGCGGGTTTTGCGGGGGAAGTGAATTTCAAGCGGTTCGGAGAGGATTTGGAAAATGGTGAGGCGCGGGTTGAGGGAGTTGAAGGGGTCCTGAAAAACCATTTGGAGGCGTTTGCGGAAGGGGAAGAACTGGCGGTCGGAAAGGGTGGTGGTTTCGACGCCATCGTATTTAATGGAGCCGGAGGTGATGGGCGCGAGGCGGGCGAGGGCGCGGCCAATGGTGGTTTTGCCACTGCCGCTTTCGCCAACGAGGCCGACGGTGCGGCCACGCTCGACGGAAAAGGAGACGCCGTCCACAGCGCGCACGACGGAAGAGTTGCCGCCGAGCAGACCGCCGCGGACGGGGTAGTGGACGCGGAGGTCGGTGACTTGGAGGAGGACGGGCATGGGGAGGTGAAAGGTGAAAATGAAGAAGGAGAGGTGGGGGGAGATTCAAACTTGGGCGGCTTCGATTTTGGCGTAGTCAATGGTGGCGAGGCGGGATTGGCGCTGGCCGAGGCGGGGGATGCAGGCGATCAGGGCCTGGGTGTAGGGGTGTTGGGGATTATTCAGGACTTGCGCGACGGGGCCGGCTTCGACGATGCGGCCACGGAACATGACGACGACATCGTCGGCAAAATCCTTCACGATGCCGAAATTGTGGGTGATGAGGAGGACGGCCATGCCGTGGTGCGCGCGGACATCGCGGAGGAGGTCGAGAATTTGTTTTTGGATGGTGACGTCGAGGGCGGTGGTGGGTTCGTCGGCGACGAGGATGCGGGGTTCGCAGGCGAGGGCCATGGCGATCATGACGCGCTGCTGCATGCCGCCGCTGAGTTCGTGGGGATAGGAGCGGCGGCGGTTTTCGGGGTCGCGAATGCCGACGGCGCGGAGGGCCTCGATGACGCGCTGCTGGGGATCGGCGACCTGGGGGAGGTGGAGCTTGACGGCCTCGGCGATTTGCCAGCCGACGGAGAAGACGGGGTTGAGGGAAGCGCCGGGCTCCTGGAAGATATAGGCGATTTCCTTGCCGCGGATTTTACGCAATTGCTCGCGGGAGGCGGTCATGACGTCGCGGCCCTGATACCAGACCTGGCCAGTGACGGAGCAGGCGGGGAAAGGCGGGAGCAGGCGGGTGAGGGCGAGGGCGGAGGCGGATTTGCCGCTGCCGCTTTCACCGACGACGGCGAGAGTGCGGCCGGCGTCGAGCTGGAAAGAGATGCCGCGGACCGCGGGCACATCGTTCGGATGGGCGTGGAAGGTGACGCGGAGGTCTTCGACGCGGAGGAGGGGGGATGAGTCGGGAGGAGGCACGGGGGAAATTAAAAAGGCAAAATTAAGAATTAAGAAGGGAAGAGTAAGGTGGCGCGGCTAGGTTTTCATTTTGGGGTCCACGATGTCGCGCAGGGCGTCGCCAAGGAGGTTGAACGCGACCACGGTGACGAAGATGGCCGCGCCGGGCAAGAGCATCCACCAGAAGTTGAGCATGAGGACTTTCATGTCCTGCTGGGCTTGTTGCAACATGAGGCCCCAGGAGGCGGAGGGGTCCTGAATGCCAAGGCCGAGGAAGGAGAGCGCGGCTTCGCCGAGGATGTAGCCGGGGATGGAGAGGGTGGCGGCGACGAGCAGGTAGCCGGCAAGGTTGGGGAGGAAGTGCTTGAAGAGGATTTTGAAAGTGCTTTGGCCGAGGCATTCGGCGGCGGCGACATAGGGGCGCTCGCGGAGGGAGAGGCTCATGCCGCGCAGGACGCGGGCGGCGTTGGCCCAGCCGACAAAGGAAAGGATGACAATGATGACAAGATACATTTCCCCGGGCTCGAAATAATTAACCAGTGCGGCGCGCAGGGCCAGGAGCAGATACAGGGTTGGCAACGCCATGATGAAGTCCACCGCGCGCATGGCCCAAAAATCAAACGAACCCCCAAAGTAGCCAGCCAGGCCGCCAATGAGAAAACCCATGGTCAAAGTAATGCCGATGCCGACCAGGCCGATGGTCAGGGAAATGCGTGAGCCGAAGAGCAGGCGGGAGTAGATGTCGCGGCCGGTGGTGTCGCTGCCGAGGAGATAAAAGGGGTAATCCTTGGGGTCGGGCGTTTTGCCGAGGATTTTTTTGAGGGCATCATAGTCAGGCACGACGAGGTGGCGGTCAGTGGGGAAGAGCCAAAGCAGTTTGTAGGAGAAGCCGTGACCGAGGAATTTAAGGGGGAGAAGCGCGCCGGGGTCGGGGACGTAATGGGCGGAGGCCGGGTCCTGATTAAGATAAAGTTGGGCGCAGAGGCGTCCATCCTTCCAGTGCAGGCTGGTGGGTGGATGAAAGGTTTGGCTAAGGTTGATGGCCCCCGTGGTCTGCGTGGCGAGGAAGGGAGCAAAGATCATGCCGCCGTAGAGCAGCAAGAGCGTGAGCACGACGCAAGCGGACAGCGGGCGGCGCGGGAGGCTGCGGCCAAGTTTGGCAATAATGGGCCAGCAAATGATCAGCAGCACGACGCCAGCGGCCAGGAGGGTGGCGCCAATGGCAATCGTGAGCTGGTTGACGACCGCGCTCATCATCGGCGGGTAACCCCAGGGGAGGCACCAAATGTCCGCAGCGACAATGGCGACCACGATAGCGGCAACGGCGAGGGCTTTGCGGGCTTCGCGCCGGTGACCGGAGGAGACGACGGACGGTTGCTCAAGACGGATGCGCGGATCGGAAGCGGCGAGGAGGAGGTCGCCGAGGAGGTTGCCGAGCACGAGCATGACGCAGCCAATGAGCATGGCGGCCATGACGAGGGGTTCGTCGCGCCGGATGAGGGCGTCGTAAATCAGGCGGCCGAGGCCGGGGTAATTCATCACCGTTTCGACCAGCACGGCGCCGGAGAGGAGGGAGGCGAAGGAAAAGCCGAAGTAAGTGATGATGGGGTTGATGGCGTTGCGCAGGACGTGGAGGTAGAGGACGCGGCCTTCGGGGACGCCCTTGGCGCGGGCGGTGATGACGAATTCGGCGCGCAGGTAGTCGAGCATGCTGGTGCGCATGACGCGCATGGTGCCGGCAACGCCGCCGAGGCCGAGCACGACGGCGGGCAGGATGAGGTGCCAGAGGTAGTCCCAGCATTGCGCGCCGGGGGAGAGAAAGTCGTGATCGTAAGCGGTGAGACCGCCGGTGGGAAACCAGCCGGTTTTGGCGGCAAAGTAGAGGGCGAGGATGCCGAGGAAGAACTCGGGAATGGACAACGCGGCATAGGCAAAAAAGGCGATGGCACGGTCAGCCACGCCGTCCTTGTGGACGGCGGCATAGACGGCCAGCGGGATGGCAACGACAAATTCAAAGAGCAGGGATGCCACGGCCAGCCAGAGCGTGTGGGCGGTGCGCTCCTTGATGAGCTCTATGACGGGAATCTGGTATTCGATGGATTTGCCGAAATCGGGCAGCCCGAAATGTACCCGCCAGGTGAGATTGCCCTGAGCGTCCATGAATTTCACGGGCGAGACATGGTTGACCCAGTGGGCGTAGCGGACATACCAAGGGGTCCGCTGGCCGGCGGCGTTGACGTAGCCCAGGTCATGTTCGAGCTGGCGGACGTATTCGCCCGGCACATCGGGCCGCGCGCGGAGCTCGTCGAGGGCGTCGCCGGGAGCCGCGTTCATCAGGGCAAAGACGAGGACGCTGATCCCGGCGAGGAGCGGGATCATGAAGATAAGGCGGCGGAGGACAAACTTCAGCATGGGCGAGGGAAGGCAGTTTTCATCAGGGCTGGTTGGTCCAGAGTTCGTCGAGATTCCAGAGGAGGGCGCCGGAGGAAGGGACGCGGACGTTTTGCCATTTGTTTTTGACGCCCGAGTAGCCATATTGATCCACCGTGTAGAGGAGAGGCAACTGCTCGGCAAAGATGGCCTGGATTTCGCCGAACATGCGGATGCGCTCGGCCTGATCGAAGGTGCGTTCGGAAGCGTCCATGAGGTCGTCCACCTGTTTTTCCCAGTCGGTGGCGGGAGTTTTTTCCTCGGGGTTCCACATGTGGTAGATGCCGTCGGAGCGGATGAGGGCCTTGTTGCCGAAGGGGTCAGTTTCGCCGGCGCTGGCGCCCCAGCCCATGCCGGTCATTTCGTAATCGAAGCTGGTGGTAGTCTTTTCGATGACAACGCCGAATTCGACAAAGCTCAGTTTCACGTCAATGCCGAGGTCGCGCATATTTTCCTGGAAGACGGTGGCGATTTCGGTGACACGGCGCACTTTGTCGTAGAGGAGGAGGTTGATTTCGACGCGGTGGCCGGCGGCGTCAAAGAGGAGCCCCTGTGCGTCCCAATGGAAGTCGGCCTGGGTGAGGAGTTCGCGGGATTTGGCGGGGTCGTAAGAGTATTGGCGGATGTTGGGGTTGAACCATTTGGGGTTGCCCTGGTTGATGAAGGATTTTTCCGGTTCGCCGAGGCCGAGGTAAACGCCCTTGACGATGCCCTCGCGGTCCATGCCATACATGATGGCCTGGCGGAAAAGTTTGTTGGTAAACCAGGCGAGTTTGTAAGGCGGGACATAGGGCTGGCCTTCCTTGTTGACGCCGGGTTTTTGGTTGAACCAGAGATACCACGAGTCCGGACGAGGGCCGCGGGGGTAGAGGGTGAAATCGTAGATTTTCTCGCCTTTTTTCACCCATGGCATCTCACTGGATTGAATGCCGACATAGTCGAGGAGGGCATCCACCTGGCCGGTGGCGAAGAGCATCATTTCCTGCTCGTAGCTGGTGGTGAAGGGGACGACGATGAAGTCCACATAAGGGAGGCGGTGGCCGTCGCGGTCCACGCGCCAGTAGCGGGGATTGGCGGCAAAGACGATGTTTTCGTTGGGTTTGTAGGAGCGCACGACGAATTTGCCGGTGCCGACGAGTTGATCGGGGTGGTCAATGGCGGTTTGGGAACTCCATTGCTGGAGCAGGGTGCCGTCGTTGAAATATTTTTCGAGGACGTGCCGGGGGAGCATGTAGATGGGGGCGGAAAGCTCGTCGAGAAAAGGCTCGAAGATTTTGGGCGTGTAGAACTGGACGGTGTAGTCGTCTATTTTTTTGTATTGGAGGGGCTGGCCATCGAAGGTCAGTTCCTGGGCGTAGCGGCTGGGGTAGCGGAGCTTGGGCTTGTGGGTATCGGGGTCGGTGGTTTGGGCGAAGATGCAATCGAAGGTGAAGATGACGTCGTCAGCGGTGAACGGCTGACCGTCATTCCAGGTGATGCCGCGGCGCAGGTGGAAGGTGTAGGTTTTGTGGTCGGGGGCGAGGTCCCAGGATTTGGCGAGGCGGGGGACATTGGTGCGGGACAGGGGGTCGTAGAAGACAAGCGGGTCGAGGAACATGTTCTGCACGTCATCGGAGGTTTGCTCGGAGGCTTCAACGAGGGGATTGAAGGTTTTGGGTTCGTTGGACTCGGAGAGCACGAGGGTGCCACCGTATTTGCCGGGGGCGCAGGAGGCGACTTCGGCGTCCTGGGGGATGGGGAAGTGGCCGCGGTCAACTTTGGGCGGGGGTTTGCAGCCGGGGACAGTGAGGAGTAGCGCGAGCAACGCCGGGAGCAGGGCCAGGTGACCGATGGGCCCGGCGGAAATGTGAGTGAGGCGGGCGGCGGAGGACATTGCGCGGGTCGGGTCGGCATTCACGGCGATGGGACCATGAATACAGGGGTGCCTATCAAGAAAACGGCGCGAGGTCGAGGCTGGGGTGCGTTAGCCAGCCACTTGGATAACGAGGGCGGTGGTGTTGTCGCGGCCGGATTGGGCGAGGGAGGCTTCGACGAGGAGGCGGGCGGGGTTGGGGTGGGCGAGGTCGGCGGCAGTAGTCGGGGTAGGGGTGGAGTGTAAAAGTTCGGCGAGGTGGTGATCGTGGAGGCCGTCCACGAGGCCGTCGGTGCAGAGGAGGAAGGTGTCGCCGGGTGCGTAGGCGACGGCGCCGACTTGCGGTTCCACAAACTGGTGGGTGCCGCCGAGGGCTTTTTGGAGGACGTGGCGGCGGGGGTGGGTACGGGCTTCGCGTTCGTTGATTTTGCCCTGGCGGAAGAGCCAGCCGACATGGGTGTCGTCGTGGCTGAGTTGGCGGAGGGTGTGGTCGCGAGCGGGGAGGTAGTAGATGCGGCTGTCGCCAATGTGGCCGAAAAACATCCAGCCGGGAGTGAACCAGCAGAGGCTGAGGGTGGTTTCCATGCCATGGCATTCGGCATAGGAGGCGCCGAGACGGGTGAGGGCGCGGTGAATTTGGTCAAAGAGTTCGGAGAGCACGTCTTCGAAGCCGGTTTCGAGGCCGAGGGCGGATTGCCGGAAGGAGCGGGGAAGGAGGCTGGTGATTTTTTCGATGGCGATGCGGCTGGCGAACTCACCGGCGTGGGCGCCGCCCATGCCGTCGCTGACGGCGAAGGCGAGGTCGGCCTGGTGGAGGGAGGAGGCGCCGTGCTTGCCGAGGAAATGCACTTCGCGGGCGTCGAACTGGAGGCCGAGGTAGGTGTCCTCGTTGTGGGGGCGGACTTTGCCGCGGTCGGTCCAGCCGAACCAGGCGAGGCTGGCGGAGGTGGGGGGGCGGCGGTGCTGGTCCATGGGGTGGAGAGGCGGATTTACGGGGAGTTGGGGAGGAGGGTGGCGAACTCGAAATCAATGAGGCAAAAACGGCCATCGGATTGGCGGTAGGTGACGTTGCGCATTTCGGGGTCGTCGTGGCGGACGCCAAAGGGCTCGAGTTCGGCGAAGAGCTGGCGGGTGCGTTCGGGGTCGAGGTGATCCACCCGGCTGCCGCAGTTAGTGGTGATGATTTGGAGGGTGGCGGGGTCGGCCTCGAGGAGTTTGGGGACGAAGGTGCAGCCACGGTCGGCAAGGTGGCGGAGGATGCGGACCTCGTTGTCGAAGCGAGTCTGGGCGTCGGGCCCGTGGTAGGCCTTGAAGACGCGGCCGTCATAACTGAGGCGGACGGTGGAGCGGAGGGTGTCTTTGACTTTCTCCATGGGGAGAGGGAGGGCAGGCTGTGGGCTGGAACAGGCTGGTGGAGAGCGAATATCGCTCAAATTTAGCCATTTGGGAAGCCGGTTCACCGGGCTTTGGGGGCTGTAAAAAGCGACAAATTGGCACAAATGGAATCTGGACAGTGCGCGGGGAGAAAAAATTCATACGGTTGTGTGAGAGGAGGCTGAGGTTGGCTGCGGGGGTGGGGGTTTGCGGGGGTTTTCTTGCAAGCTGGCATTCTACCTGCTCAGTATTTGGCCTGCTAGTTTACCCAACCCCTGTTGAATGGGGGAGAATTAGCGCATACAACCAACATCAACCTCCCACAAATACTACACCCATGGCGAAATACAAATTGGAATACCTTTGGCTCGACGGCTACAAGCCCGTCCCCAACTTGCGCGGCAAGACGCAGATCAAGGAATATGCCAGCTTTCCGAAGTTGGAAGAGCTCCCGATGTGGGGGTTTGACGGCAGTTCCACCCGTCAAGCTGAGGGCAAGAGCTCCGACTGCATGTTGAAGCCGGTCTCGGTATACCCGGACACGACGAAGAAGAACGGCGTGCTGGTGATGTGCGAAGTCATGATGCCGGACGGCAAGACGCCGCACCCAAGCAACGGACGCGCCACGATTCATGACGATCCGGGGGCGTGGTTCGGCTTCGAGCAGGAATACTTCCTTTACAAGGACGGCGTGCCCTTGGGCTTCCCGGCGACCGGCTTCCCGTATCCGCAGGGCGAATACTATACGGGCGTGGGCTACAAGAACGTGGGCGACATCGCCCGCGAAATCGTGGACACGCACCTCGACCTGTGCCTGGACGCGGGCATCAACCACGAAGGCATCAACGCCGAAGTGGCCAAAGGCCAGTGGGAGTTCCAGATCTTTGGCAAGGGTTCGAAGAGCGCCGCCGACCAAATGTGGGTCGCCCGTTACCTGCTCATCCGCCTGTGTGAAAAATACAAGGTGGACGTGAATTTCCACTGCAAGCCCCTGGGCATGGATGTGGACTGGAACGGCTCGGGCATGCACTCGAACTTCTCCACCACCTACATGCGCGAAGTGGGCGGGAAGGAATATTTCGAGGCGCTGATGGCGGCGTTCGACAAATACAAGAACGAGCACATCGCCGTCTACGGCCCGGACAACCACCTGCGGTTGACGGGGTTGCATGAGACGCAGTCCATTGACAAGTTCAACTACGGCGTGGCCAACCGCGGCGCGTCCATCCGTGTGCCGCACAGCTTCGTGAACAACGGCTACAAGGGCTATCTGGAAGACCGCCGTCCGAACTCGCAGGGCGACCCGTATCAGATCGCCAGCCGCATTCTGCAGACGATTGCCACGGTGCCCACGAAGTAGTTTTTGAATAGCGCCCGGGCGACTTATCGGACCGCCTTTGGAATCCTGCGGGGTTGCAAAGGCGGTCCTTTTTTTTCTATTGGCGCAGGGGACCGCGCGGCGGAGCCGTGGAGCGGGCGGTAAGACGGGCGAGAGCCGTGCCAGACCAGATGACTTACCAAGGCAGCAGTTGCCAAAGGGCGGCGATTTCGGCAGCAAAGAGGAAAATGAGGATGAGGAAGCCTTTGGCGGAGTTGGCGGAGGTGTCGTTTTTGGGGAAAAGCCACCAACCAAAGCAGCGGATGAAGATGGGCATCGTAAGGTAGCTCGTCGCGAAAACGCTGCCGACGTTGCCGAGGAAGGTGGCCATCGAGGCATGCAGGCCAAGGCTGCCGCCGAGAATGGGGCTGAGGAATTTCATCTCGAGCATGACGATGGGGAAAAGGCCCAGCAGCACGAGCAGGGAGGTTTTCCAATTGGGGGGGGCTTTGCCGGTGACGGGATTGACGGGCACCCAGCCGGGGAAGGAAGTGGCGAGGCGGGTGAGTTCCTCGTGCTCGATAAAGGCCTTGGATTCCTTGAGCAATTCGGCCCGTTCGGGCGCGGACATCCAGGCTTCGAGGTGCTCGGCGGTATCGTAGCGAACGAGCGTGGTCCAACGGCCCTCGGTGCTGGTAGGGGGCTGTAGATACATGCCGCGATAACCCGGGTATTTCGACTGGGCGTTTTGGATGCGGACGCACCACTCGCGGTAAGCGTCTTCCATGCCCGGCTTGATCTGGGAAAGGATGACCTCGGTGATGTTGGACTCGGGTTTCGACTCCACATTGCCGGCGGACATGACTTCACCAAGGTTGCCGCCTTCAAGAATGGGGATGATCTCGGCGATAAGGGCGGCGCGCTCGGGGGATTGCTGCCAGATGCGCACCTGGTCGGGCGTCTGAAAATTCAGGATGATGGTCCATTCGGTACTGCCGGCGGCGCCCGGGGGCATGATGTCGCTGCTGACGAAGCCGGGGAACTTCGCAATCGTGTCGTTATGGCGAACCTGCCACGCAAGAAAGGCGGATTCATGGCCGGCGCGAACCCGGGCGGTGGCGATGAGGACGGCGGGGGCACTCATGGTAGTTTGGCCAATTGGGAGAAGATACGATCGGCGCTGAAGGGAAGGTTGGTGAAGCGAATGCCGGTGGCGTTGCGCAGGGCATTGGCGAGGGCCGGGGCGACGGGGTTGATGGGGCTTTCGCTCATGGACTTGGCGCCGAGCGGGCCGATGGAATCGCAAGTGTCTGCGAAATAAACCTCGGTGTGGGGAATGTCGGCGAACGAGGGAATGCGGTGATTGCGGAACGTCGGGTTGGTGACGGCGCCGTGTTCATTGAAGTCCATACGCTCGAAGAGGCTCCAGCCGATGCCCTGCGCGATGGAGCCCTCGATCTGGCCGCGGCATTGCATGGGATTGATGACGACGCCCGCATCGGCGGCGTGGACGCTGTGCAGGATTTCGATCCGGCCGGTGACGCGGTGCACGGCGATGCGGAAACCCTGCACGTTGAAAGTGACGGTGCGGGTTTCGCCGGCGCATTTGCGCATGGCGTTGACCTTTTGCCCGTCGCGAGTGGCCAGCGCATGGAGTTCAGCCAGCGACAACGTGCGGTCGCCGCAGCGGATTTCGCCGTCGCCTAGAGTGCAAGCTTCGACGGGAGCACCGGTGTAGCGGTGGGCGAGGTTGAGGATTTGGGTCTTGAGGGCGGTGGCGGCGTAGCGGACGGCAGTGCCGGTAATGGTGGTGCCCACGCTGCCGAAGGTGCCGGTGTCGTAACCGGTTTTGTCGGTGTCCGCATTGAGAACCTGAATGCGGCGGACGCCGCAGCCGAGAATGGTGCCGGCGATTTGGCGGTGAACGGTGACGGTGCCGTTGCCAAACTCAGTCGCGCCGACGGCGATTTTATAGGTGCCATCGGCGAGGAGATCAATGCGGGCCTCGGAACGGTGAAAGGGCGGGGCGCTATCGAGCATACTCAGCGCGACGCCCGAGCCTTCGAGCCAGTCGTCCCCGGTGGGTTTCGGCTTGCCGCGCCCGCTGGCGAGCGCCGTCTCCACGAGGTCGAGGCATTGTTCGAGACCGTAACTACCGATTTCGACATCGGAAGGGCCGGGCCAAATACTGAGCAAGGTGTCGCCGGGGCGGATGACGTTTTTGCGCCGGATGGCCGACGGGGTGAGGCCGAGGCGGTAGGCGAGCTCGTCGAGGGAGCTGGTCATGGCGAAGCAAGTCTGCGTGGTGCCATAGCCGCGGAAGGCGCCGCTGGGGACGGTGTTGGTGTAAACGGCGAAGGCGTCCACTTTCTTATTGGCGCAACGGTAGGCCGTCAGCGATTCGTTGATGGAATGGCCGAGCACATCGGCGGCGTGGTTCCCGTAGGCGCCGGTGTTGGTGAGGACGCGCATTTGCACGGCGGTGAGGGTGCCATCTTTTTTCGCGCCAAGTTTGACCGCAATTTTAAAGGGATGGCGCGTGACGGTGCCGATAAATTCCTCGGTGCGGGTGAATTCCCACTTTACGGGGCGGCCGGTTTTGAGTGTGGCGAGGACGCAGAGCTCCTCGTTGATCATTTCCTGCTTCGCGCCGAAGCCGCCGCCGACGCGCTCGGTGTAGATGTGGAAGTCTTCAGGGGGGCGACTGAAAAGGTAGGCGAGCTTGGTTTTGGTGGGGAACGGGGCCTGGGTGCTGGTGCGCACATGGATGCGCCCGTCGGGAGTCAGGTAGCTGATGGATTGATGGGTTTCGAGGTGGGCGTGCTGCTGGCGGTGCGTCTCGAAGGTGCCCTCGAAAATGGCGTCGGCTTCGCGAAAGCCCTGCTCGACGCTGCCGTTTTCGCCGTGGATTTCGCGGACGATGTTGCGGCTGGGGTTGGCGATGCGCGCGGTGATGTCCTTGGGGTGGAGGATGGGGGCGTGGCCGTTCATGGCCTCTTCGGGATCAAAGACGGCGGGAAGGACTTCATAGTCCACCTCGAGCAGGCGGCAGGCCTCTTCGGCAGCGGCCTCGGTGTCGGCCACGACAGCCGCGAGACGCTGGCCGACAAAGCGGACGACATTGTCGAGAATGTAGGTGTCGTCCGGCTCGACGCGGTAGTCTTCGTGATTGCCGGTGCCGTAAGCCAGGCGGGGAACGTCTTCCCAAGTGAACACGGCGTGCACGCCCGGAACGGCGAGGGCTTTTTCGCGGCGAATGGAGACGATGCGGGCGTGCGCGTGCGGGGAGCGCAGGACCTTGAGGTGCAACATGCCCTCCATCGCGATGTCGGTAGTGTAATGGGCGTGGCCAGTGACAATGGATTCGCCGTGGGGGAGGGCCAAGTTGCGGCCAATGCTGGCGCCAGGGAGATCGGCCTCGACGTGGGCGATGCCGTGAATGGCATCGCCAATGGCGCGGTAGCCGGTGCAGCGGCAGAAATTACCCTTCAGATGGAACGGCAAATCCTGTTTGTCGGCTTCGGAGAAAGTGGCGGCGGTCATGATCATGCCGGCGGTGCAAAAGCCGCATTGGTAGGCCTGGGCGGCAAGAAACGCCTGTTGCATCGGGTGCAGCCCGCCGTTGGAGGAAAGCCCTTCGAGCGTGGTCACCTCGCGGTTGGCGGCGCGAAAGGCGGGGGTGATGCAACTATGCACGGGCTGGCCGTCGAGCCAGACGGTGCAAGCGCCGCAATCGCCGGCGTCGCAGCCTTTTTTGACGCCGAACCAGCCCTGCTCGCGCACGAAGGTGCGGAGGCACTGGCCGGGCCGGGGTTCGGCGACGCAAGGTTTGCCGTTGATGTTACAGCTCATGCGGGTGCGTCAGGCGGAAAGTTCGACGCGGATTTGCTCCGCGTAATAATAGGTGAGGTGCCGGCGGTGGGCGGGCGAGCCGTGGGTGTCGTTGAGGTAGAGCGCCTGTGGCACGGCCTGATCAATGGCGGCCTGCAGTTCCGCAGCGGAAGGGAGGTTGGCGAACGAAAGCGGTATGGGCCGCAGAGTGGCGGCGGTGATGGTGAGCAGAAAAGTGCCGCGCTTGGGACAGCGCGTGCCGATGAGGAGCACTTCGGAGCGGCCAAGTTCGGTCAGGGAAAAGCGGCGGAAGGCGTGGGCCTTTTTCAACGCGGAGGCCGGGAGGAAAATCGAACGCAGCAGTTCTCCCGGAGCAAGGACGTTGGTGTGGTTGCCGGTGACGAAATCCACGACAGGCACCTGCCGCGGAGCACCCTGGCGAGGCCACAGCGTGCAAACGCCTTCGAGGGCCGCGGTGAGGGAGATCATCGGCCCGGCGGGCAGGGACATGCAGACGTTGCCCCCGACAGTGGCGGCATTCCAAATCTTGAAAGAAGACAAAAAGGAGTGGCAACAAAGGCTCAAGAGTGGAGCGGCGCACCATTCCGGCGGAGCGGCGAAGCGCTCGAGCTCGATAATTTTGCAAGTCGCGGCGATCTCGAGACCGGCGGCGGAAGCAGTCAGCGAAGGCCAGCGGAGGGAATCGAGGTCAACCAGCGTGTGGGTCTCGATTTGAGGCTCGGAAAACAACCAGGTGCCACCCGCAAGCCAGGCAAAGCCCTTGGGCCATTCCTGCACGTCCTCGGCGCGGGCCGGGCGCTTGATTTCGGTGATGGTATGCAGATCCACGGCTCTTGTTCGGTTGAGGGAAGTATAGTTCGGCTACAGACCCGCAGCGGATGCAGTGGTATTTTCGCATCCGCTGCGAGCACAGCCCGGCCGTTCCGTAGGAGCAGCGATTAAGCCCGTTTAGTAGGGGTGGCGGTCCTTCTTGTCCGTCCAGGCCTTGCAGGCGCGGAGGGCGTCTTCGCGCTCGAAGTCCGGGAAACACTGAATGGCTTTGCGTTCTTTCCAGGGGAGTTTGAAGTCAATGTATTGAAACTCGTCGTCGAAGCCGATCTTGCTGGTGTCCTCGAGGCGGGTGCCGAAATACACGCGGTCAATGCGGGCCCAGTAAATGGCGCTCATGCACATGGGACACGGCGCGCCATTGACGTAGAGCTCGCAGCCCTTGAGCATCTGCGCGCGCTCGGGGACGGGATCGGGGGAGCCCTTGGGGCGCGGAATCATTTTCAGATTGCCCTCGTAATAATCCGAGCCGAGGAGGGCTTTGGAATTGATGCGGCCACAGGCATCAATGATGGCCGTCACTTCGGCGTGATAAACCGGAATGCCGGTGAGGAGGACGCGGTTCTGGCCGCGGCCGATGATTTTGCCGTCCTTGACGATGACGGCGCCGAAGGGGCCGCCCCAGCCCTTTTCGACGGATTCAATCGCCAGCCGGGTGGCTTCGTGGGCGAATTTTGCCCGGGGATCTACTTTGGTGCTCATAGGTTTTGATGGGTTGTTATACAGGTTTAATTTACGGTGAAAGGGGAGCGGCGGATTTTTGCAGATGCGGGAAAGCCGAGGGCAGCACTAAAAACACGAAGGCGAGCGCGGCATAACGGATGGGGAAATCGGATTTTTTTGGGAGAAAAAGGCAGACGTAAAACGGGCGGGGGAGAGACGAGGTCAGAATCCAGAAGCCAAATGCCAGAAGAGCAAAAAATTCGCCCGATAAAACACGCGATGATTTCACGGATGCGGTCAAGTTGAGTCAATGAAGATACACGGATGGGGGCAAATGCCTCACCCTAAGAAAAGGGCGGACGGATGCCGTGCAAACGTGTTCATGGCAATGGGTTTAGGAAATGGGTGCAGATGCGGATTTCCCGATAACTAGGTAGTTCAGCCCAGAGCCGATTTTGGCGATTATTGACCGTTTGATCCCATTTCGCGGTGGTGCTGCGCTAATGCCGCGGTGGATTGACGAGAGTGGCCAGCAGGTCGGTGCGTAACGTTGCGGTGACGCCGGGGATGACCTGGGTGATTTTACCGTCGGCACCCACCACAAACAGGGTGGGGTAGCCGGACACATGGAAAAGCTCGCGCAGTTTGCCTTCCTTGTCCTCGACCCACTCGGTGGCGGGCGCACGCTGGAGCAAATCGGGCGGCAGCGCAGGGCTGACATTGATGAAGCGGCAGGAACCGCCAGCCAGTTGGGAGGCAACCGCATTGAGAACCGGCAATTGCTGTTCGCAATAAGGACAGCCCGGCGAGACAAAGTTGATGACGGTGCCCGCGGTGTCTGCGGAGTTGATGTTGGTGAGGGAGTGGCCGGCGGTGGTCTGGGCGGTGAAGGCGGGCACGGCATCGCCGGGCTGCAGGCCGGAGGCCAGGGCGCTGTGGTTAAGCTTGAAACCGTAGGCCATGAAGGTGAGGTTGAGGCCACTGAAGAGGGCGACCACGGAGATGGGGGCGAAGAGGGTCAGGCACAATCGTTCCGGGAAGGCCGAGGCGCGCGACTCGGTGGCCGCCGAGGGGGTAAGGTTCCAGATCGTCCAGATCAGGATATGGCAGGCGTGGGCGATCAGGCAGGCGGGGCACCAGACGGGCAAGCTAAGATAGGTCAAAGCCAAGGCGAGCAACACCGCCCAGATCAACCCACCGCGCGCAACGAGGGGACCGGGAAAAGCGGGGAAAAGCAGCGAGAGGGTGACGAGCGTGGCAAAGTAACCGGCGCCGAGCAGCGGCAGGTAGGGATCGCCGGAGGAGCAGGTCTTGCACGCGATGAGGCGGAAGACCTCCGGGGTTTCCGGCAGCTTGAGGAACAAGGCCGCCAAGGCGAGGATGCCCAGGACGGGAACGCAGTAGCGAACCGACTTCATGGAGCAACCGGGCACCAGAGAACCGGCGACTTGTCGAGGCCAAGCGCCTTGGTCATGAAAACAGAGCCGCTTTGAGCATCCGGGATGGTGGCGCCGGACCAATAGGCGGTCGAGCAGGTGGAGGTGTCGCAATTGCCGCCGAGGGTCATCCATTCATTCGGGGAGCGCACGACATCGCAAAGACAGATGGCTTTTTTGGGGTCGGATGGATCCACGGTGCAGCGTTTGTTAAGACACTGCGACCACGGCGTGCCGCCGGGGCACTTCAGCGCCTTGAGGCCTTGCACGGATTGCGCCATGGAGTAGGTGGAGTAGACGGTGCGAATGCCGTTGGCATCCGTGCTGGGTTGGAGCGTGTCGCAGGCGACGCTGGCCATGCTGGCGCCTTCTGCAACATCACAGGTGCAGATAACCTTCGTGGGGTCGCCCGGTTCCGGCACGCAGACCGCGGAAGTGCACAGGGCATATTGCATCTTGCACAAATACGTCGTCAAATTGCCGTCCGGGCTGGCGGTTTGCGCATAGCCAAACGAAACGACCAAAACCGCCAAAACGGGCAAAATATAGGAAATTAAAGCGGGTTTGATGGGTTTGAAGTAGCGCATGACGTTTTTTTAACTTGGAGGAATGGTGGAGTCAAGTGATTGGCGGCCAGCGTGCGCAGGGAAAATCACATTGTCGCAAGGCGCGACTAGAAGAGCACGAGGAGCCGCGCGGTGAGCGTCCAGGCGGCGTTAAGGTTGGGGTTTGCGCCGGGGTTGGGGATAAAGGTCACCGCGGGTTGAAAATAGGCGGTGCCAAACAGGTGGGCCTGGTAATAGCCTTGGAGCATCCATTCATCGCGGCGGGCGTAAATGTTCCGGTTGAGTTCGGACCAGGCGACACCGGCGCCGAAGGAATCCGCGGGGCGGCTGGGCACGAGGCCAAAGGCGGTGAGCCCCGCGCCCACGTATTGGTTGATGGGGAGGGTGTCGGCATGGTTGATGCCGTATTGGAAAAACGCACTCACGCCGCTGTTATCCTTGCCGGGGTTTTGAAACCAGAGTCTTTGCGAGCCGAAGGCATAGACGCCCTGGGCGCCGTTTTGGGTGACGCCGGAGGGCAGGGACAACAGGCCGCTTTGCGACCAGGCGCCGGCGGCGATCACGCCGGGTTTGCGCTGCGCACCGAGTTCCCAGGCGTAGCCCGCTTCGAAAAGCTGAAAGTAATGGCCATTGAAGTGCGGGCCGGTCAGGCCCGTCTGCACGCCCTGAGCGCCGCTGCCGTCATAAACGCCATAGGAGAAATAGAACTGCTTGGCGGGCGCGAAGGTGGCCGTCACCCCGTAGGCGGAATTGTAGTAGCCGGGGGACACGCCAACCATCGTGGGGTTGATGTAGAGGGGAGTGTAAATCAAGCCGCTGACCGCGGGGATGGCTTCGCTTTCGCCGCGTTCGGGGACGGGCCGAACGACCGAGTTAAAGTCAATCGTGGGGACGGTTTTGCCGACGCGCAGGATGAGTTTGCCGTCGAAGAATTCCTGGCGCCACCAGAGCTGATACAATTCGGAGCGGTTGAGCGGGGGCGGCCCCGGCAGGCTGTTGTAGCCCTGCACGCTGCCGGCGGCGGCATTGGTCTGCTGGCCGTTGAATTGGAGGAACTCGGATCCGATGCTGGCACCCTTGAGACCCACGGCTTTATCGAGATCAATATGGAGGTCGGCGATGAGGAGGCTGTTGAACGTGACGTTGCCGGGGCGGGCGCCGCCGCTGATTACCCAGTTGGAATCACCAACCCAGACTCCACCCAGGGTCACGCCGGTGTTGGCGGGGATGCCCAAGGTTCGGCCGAGCCAGCCGGTGCCGGTGGTGGTGTTGACGGCGCCGGGATTGCCGGAGATGCCGAGGTTGGACGAGGAGGTTGGCATGGCCGCCGAGGCGGGTGCGGTGGCGGGCGGGGCAGGAGTAGAAGTGGCGGGCGCGCTCGCGTCGGAAGGGATGGGGGAGGCGGTGGTATTTTGGCCAGCGGCGTCGTTAAAACCCAGCCCGAAAGCGATGAACAGCAGGCCGAGGAGGCAACTGCGCCGGCGACGCGGTGAAGGCGGAAGTTGCGCGTGTGGAGCGCAACGGAAAAAAATCCTTAAAACGGCGATCAGGCCGACCGCCCTACTTAATGCAGAGGCCGCGTTGGTGAAGCGGGAGACGGGCACAGGAAAAATGCGACAAACCCCGCAAGTGTGGAGACGACGCAAGGCAACAGGCGGTTTGCTTGAGCGTTTTAAACACCCGGCAGGAAGCATCCGCGAGGCAATTCCTCCTGAGGCAAAGGCCCCAGAAGCTAAAGGGCATTGGGTGGGAAGCGGCGAAGGAAAACGGTGGCAGAATCTGACGCCCGATAAAATTATTAAAAATAGATTAAGATTAATAAAAAGCAGATTCCACCAGCCAGACTAAGCCGACAGGCATAACACAGTTATCGAATTATGCGGTCAGAGATTCATTGCGGCAGGAGAGACCGTGCCGGAAGATGAAAAGCGACTTAGGCCCAAAGCCAAATCAACTGGCGGGCGTGACGCGGTAAAGCACCGCGCCGTGGGAGTTGACGGTGGCGGAAATGTTACCGGTGACTGTACCGAGGTTTTGGTGCGTCCAGAGGTCGCGGACGGTGACCGGACTAGTGAGGCCGACATCCGCCAAGTCCACGGTGATGGTGACCGGTGGCGGGGGCGCCGGGGGAGTGGCCGCGGGAGTGGAGGGAGCCGG
>CAZDAQ010000001.1:0-35569 GCA_964503425.1 uncultured Opitutales bacterium | reverse complement strand
TGGCCGTTGAAGCGGTCGTGGTGTTTGCTGCTGGCGTGGCGGGTGCGGGAGTGGCAGGCGCAGAGGATGCCAGTGTGGTGGTTGCGGGAGTCGCGGTGGCAGATACGGCAGCAGCAGCGGCCGGAGGGGCAGCACGACCACCACGGCGGCCACGACCGGCGGGCGGCACGGGGGTGGGGTTGAAGATGGCGACGTATTTGTCCTTCGAGTCCGGGACATCGGCGACCCAGACGATCTGATTGTTGCGGTTGAACAATTGGCGGTTGTTGGTGGAGTGCTGGTTGACGGCGAGGACTTCGTCGTTGGTCAGCAGGGAAAGCTCGAAGTCATCATTTTTGGGCAGGTTGCCGCCGAGGATGAGCGGGGACTTGGCAATGGACCAGAGGGTCATGAGGGTGTAATGCTCGTCCTTGGTGAAGTGGGTCCAGTGGTCGGTGTCATTCCAGGTGCGGACGTTGCCGAAGGGGATCATGTCGGCATCAGGCCAGTGACCGGGGCCGCGGAAGGGGGTGCCGAGGTTGGTCAGTCGGAACTGCCCGTAGAGGGCGGGCCAGTTGTCCCAGAAGTCTCCGCTGATGCGCCACTGGTTGGCGTTGGAGGCGACGACGCTGTTGGAAGCACCGCCGGGGGAAATAGAAAACACGATGGGGCGGCCGCACTGGTCAATGGCTTTGCGGATGGCTTCGATTTCGGCATCATGGCCGGAAAGGTCGTCCACCTTCACGAAATCGAGACCCCAGGAGGCCAGGAGCTGGAAAACGGAATTGTAGTATTCCTGGGCGCCGGGTTTGGACATGTCCACGCCATACATGTCGCCATTCCAGCGGCAGACGTTGACCTTATCGGCAATATCCTGAGCATGGTAGGGGGTGCCGAGGATGGGGGCGTTGTCGCGGTCCACGGATTGGCGCGGGATGCCGCGGAGGAGGTGGAGGCCGAATTTAAGGCCCATGGCGTGCAGGGCGTCGCCGATGGGTTTGAAGGAGCGGGTGTCCTTGGTGAGGGGGAAGCGGTTGGGCGCGGGGAGGAGGCGGCCATTGGCGTCGGTGACGAGCTCGGCATTGGGGCGGTAGCGGTCGGTGTGGGCGAGGGGCTCATACCACTGGATGTCAATGGTGATGAGGTTCCAGCCGTGGGGCAGGAGATTTTTGACCATGTAGTTGGCGTTGGCCATGACGTCATCCTGCCAGACGCCAGCGCCGAAGCTGTCCCAGGAGTTCCAGCCCATGGGCGGCGTGGGGGCCCAGGAATAAAAGGTGGGTAGCGGACTGGGCGGGGTGAAGGTGACAGAAGGAGGCGGCGCGGGGGGAGGGGTGGGGGCGACGGGAGCGGGAGTTGCGGTAATGGTGACATTGGCCAAGTCATTATCCAGGGCCGCGCCGTCAAACGGAACGACGATCACTTTGCTGCCGTGGCCGTCGTTGGTGCGATCCGCGTTTTTGGGCACATCAATGACGGCAAACGTGAAGGCTTTGACGTGGCCGTTCTCAATATAAACTCCGGGCCGTTCCATATTATTCCAATGGTTCACAGTTCCGTCGGTATAGCGCACGAAGTCCCTGGTCGGGTCATAAGCGAGTCCTTCGAATTGCCAGTTGGTGATGCCGTCTTTGGAAACAAGGTGATAGGCCTTGCGGGTGCTCCAATTGTTGACGGTGATGTGGTAGAGGCCGCCGCTATACCAGACCACCGGGTCCTCGAGATTGCGCAGCGGCGTGCCGTCAGCGTCCGTTTTGGGATAAACACTTGGGCCCATGACTTTGTAAGGGCCGAGGATGCCATCCTGGGCTTTGCTGATCAGGATTTGGCCGGAGCGCGGCACGATTTCGAAGTCGCCATCAGGGCGCACCATGATGCTGTAGTTGGACGCGCGCCAGCGGGGTTGGTCCGCAACTTGAATGGTTCCGAGCTGGGTCCAGGGGCCGTCGAGGGACTTGGAGACAAATACATCGCCGGGCCGGGTCTCGCTGACGACGACGGCATAGGTGCCGTCCGGCATGACCAGGGCGGTTACGTTGTGACCTTTGCCGGCCTGGTTATCCGGCCAGAGCAGGCCTTTTTCCACGTAAGGCCCATACAGATTGTCGCTGACGGCCTGGACGGCAACCGAGCCACCCCAACCGCCGTTGTGGCCCTTGGCAGCGTCCCAGCGGCTGGCAAAAAGATGGTATTTGCCATCCGGCCCCTTGATAATCTGGCCGTCCCAATAATTATACTGCTTGATGGTGGGGTCTTCGAGGCCGTTCTGCGGGTCGCGTGGCTGCACGCCGGGGGCGCCCCAAGCATCCTTGGACAGGTTGCCACCTTGGATCGGCGTGGGCTGGAAGTAATCAATCAAGGTTTTGGCAGCGGGTTGTGCAGCCGCAACTGCGACGGGCTTGGAATCGGCGGCGGCAGGCGTGACCGCCTGGCCGTAGCCGATGGAGGCCGTGACCAAGCCAAGGACACCGAGAGCCCAGCCGCGCAGTTGGGAAGCGTTTGAAGAAGTGGCCGCTGATTTTTGCAGGGGGTGCATGATGTGGGGAGTTGCGATTTAGATAGTGAGGCCGTCGCCACTGATTTTGAAGCCGTAGGCGTAGTCGCCGACTTTTTGTTCCGGAAGGGTGAGGTTGAGGCCGGTGGCATCGCGGGTGAACTTGATGGGTTCGGCGAAGCCGAGCAAATCCACGCGGGCGATTTGGCTGTTGGCGTTGGGGGCGCCGGCGGCGAGGGAGGTGATGTTCAGTTTTCCATCGGTGGGCCAGCCCAGGGCATAGGCATAGAGCGTGGGGCCTTTTTGCATGAAGCGAATGTCCTGGGGGGTGTAGGAGCGCACGTCACGCAAGCCGCCGAACTGGCCGCGCTGCTGGGAGCCGGAGACGGAGGGGCCTTCACCATAAACTTTCCACGGGCGGGAGGAGTAGATACCTTCGCTGTTCACCTGCATCCAGGTGGTGAACTCGGCGAGGAACTTGAGTTCGTCGGCATCGGGCAGGCCGTTGCCGGGGAGGGGGATGTTCAATTGGAGGCAGCCGTTTTTGCTGACGATGTCGAGGAGCATGCGGGCGACGGATTCGGCGGTTTTGTATTTATGCTGGTCGAGGAGGCTGCGCTCGTAGTGCCAGGCGCCGATGCAGGTGTCGGTCTGCCAGGGCTGGGCCTGGATGCCGTTGGTGACGCCGCGTTCGACGTCGAGCACGAGGCATTTTTGCTGCTGGGCGTCCAGGCCTTTGCCGGTCATCACGGCCTCAAGTTTGCCATGGCGGGCGAGGTTGGTGTTGTAGAGGTAGGCGGCGATGCGCAAGCCGATGTCGGTGCTGGGATAAATCGGCAGAATGGTGTCGTCGAAATAGACGAGGTCAGGGTCGGTTTGATTGATGAGGTCAATGATGCGGTTGAAGAATTTTTCGGTGAAGGCCTTGTCAAGCGGGACGGCGCCCTGGCGGGCGTTTTGGGGCCAGTCGTAATTGCCGACGGGATGGTATTGGGCGTAGAGGTCCTGGGGGTCCAGGCCGTCCCACCAGAGGCCCTTGCCGTCGGCTTTGGTCATGAGGCCGTCGTAGTGAACGCCGGCGAGGGGACCCTTTTTGTCCGCTCCTTGAGCGGCTTGATACCAGCTCCAGGCGCGGTCGCCGTGGCAGGTCACGCCGAAGCGCAGGCCGGCATTGCGGGCGGCTTTTTTCCAGCCGTTGACGATGTCCTGCTTGGGGCCGATGGCGACGGAGTTCCAGGGCTGATACTTCGAGTTGAACATGTCGAAGTTGTCGTGGTGGTTGGCCATGGCGGTGAAGTATTTGGCGCCGGCGTTTTTGTAGAGGGAGATGAGGTGCTCGGGGTCCCACTTTTCGGCCTTCCATTCGTTGATGACGTCCTTGAAGCCGAATTTGGAGGGATGGCCGTATTTCTGGACGTGGAATTTGTAGTCGGCACTGCCTTCCTGATACATTTTTTGGGCATACCAGTCGCCCATTTCAGGCTGGCATTGGGGCCCCCAGTGCGCCCAGATGCCGAGCTTGGCATCGCGAAACCAGTCGGGCGCCTGATAGCTGGAGAGAGAGTCCCACGTCGGTTGGAATGGGCCGGGAGCGACGCCGAAGCCGTCGGGGGCGACGATGGGCGTGGGCGCCGGAGGATAGACGATGGCCGGGGGAGCCGCGGGGGCGGCGGCGGTCGTCGTGTTGGAGGCGGCGGCCGTCGTGTTGGAGACAGGGGCGGGGGCATCCGCGGCGGAAAGCCGGGAGAGGAACTGCGGAGCCGTCAGGCTGGCGGCGACGAGGGCGGATTGCTGGATGAATTTACGGCGAGGGAGGGGCATAGGAGTTGGGAGTTGATGGTTAATAAAGCGGGAATGGGTGAAGTTAAGTGAAGGGAAAAGGCCAGGGCATCAGGGCTGGATGCGCAAAAGCTGGCAGGCATGGGAAGCGAGCGTGGTTTCATAGCCGGTGTCGAACTTGCCCAAGTCGTGGTGATCCCATAAGTCGCGAACGGTGGCCGGGCCGGGGAAACCGAGGTCAGCCCATTTGACGCCGACCTTGGACTCGGCATCGCCGAGGTTGAACAAGGCGACGGTGTAGGAACCGTCGGGATTTTTTACACGCCAGACTTGTTGCGGGCTGGCTTGCGAAAGCGGCGTCGCCACTTGACCGGCCTGATCCACCGCGAGCACTTCGGCATTGGTCAAGATGGCCAAGTCAGTGTCGTCGAGCTTGGTTAAGTCGGCGCCGAGGATGAGTGGCGAGCAGGAGATGGCCCACAGGGACATGACCGTGCGGCGTTCGGCGGGAGTAAGGCCATCGCTGTCACCATTGCCGAGTTCGAGGGAATCAAGGTCGTTCCAGCCGCCGGGGCCGGCGAAGGCGGCCCATTTGGGGGCGTCGGTAAAGCGGACGGCCACTTTGGACCAGGTCGTGAGCTTGGGCGGACCGCTGCGGCTGTAAGATTCGACATCGTTTTCGATGCGCCAGCCGTTGCTGTAGGCTTTCCAAGTCGCAATGTCGTCAATGCTGAGCTTGTTGGAAAGCTCGAGCCAGATGGGGCGGCCGGATTTTTTCAGCGCGGCCTGCCATTGCTGGATGTCGTCGCGGGTGTCGGCCTTGACGTTACCGCCGCCGGGGCCAACGAAGTCCATCTTGATGTAATCCACGCCCCAGCCAGCGAGCAGGTCAGCATAGCTCTGGATGTATTCCTTGGCGCCGGGTTTGGAGTAGTCAATGCGGTAGGCTTTGCCGCCGGCCTTGCCCTGAGTGTTGCCCTGCTTGGTGATGTCGGCGATGGTCTGCACACTGATGTTGGTGCCGGCGATGGTGCCGTTGCCCTGCCAGGCTTCGACGCGGAGGCCGGGGGTGAGGTAGATGCCAAGTTTCAGACCCTTGCTGTGGACGTAGGTGGCGAGACCGGCGATGCCGCCGGGAAACTTGCGGAGGTCCGGCTGAAGGCGGCCATGCTCGTCGAAGCCACGCGACCAGCCGTCGTCGAGGTTGATATAGGTGAAACCGGCAGGCTTGAGTTTGGCGGCCATGACATCGGCCTGGGCCTTGACGTAGTCTTCAGTAAGCTTGCCGCCGCCGTTCCAGGTGTTGCTCCAACTGCTCCAGCCCAGCAAGGGCGGCCCGGAGGCGGCTTTGGTGACGGGCGTGGTGGCGGATGATGCCGTGACTGGTGCAGCCGGAACAGGTGCGCTGGCCGGGCCGGGAGCGGGCGTGGAATTGCCCTGAGCAAAAGCGCTGAGGGCCGCGGCGATGAAAGCGGTGGTGAAGAGCAGGGCTTTGGGGTTCATGAATGTGCGGGAGTGGAAAGGGAGGCCGGAGAGGCAGAGGTGGTGGCTGAAGTGGAAGCGGGTGGGGTGGAAGCGGGTAGGGTGCCGTCTTTGTAGCCCTCGGACCAGGGCGACTTGCCGTTGCGGGCGGATTCGATGAGGACAAAGTCGGGCTGTTTTTTGGCGATGTGGATGAGACCCTGGGCGTCGAACTCGATTTTCACGATGCCCGGTTTTTCGCGCCAGGGGGATTGGTCGTCGTTGCCGAAATAAGTACACCACCAATTGCCGTCCTTGTCCCGGAAAAAATTACCGCCGGCGCCGCAGGGGACGGCTTCCTCCCAATTACGGTAGGGGCCCGTGATTTTATCCGCCACGGCGTCCACGCTGCTGTAGCGGCCCGCGACGGTGGAGGCGGCGCCGATATAGTATTTGCCGTTGGCCTTGAAGAGCGAGGCGCCCTCGTGGCCGGGGCCGCCGTTGGCGTGGCTGCCGTCGGAATAAGTGACCGGGATGGGGGCGCCATCAAAACCGGACAAATCCGGCTGCATTTTGCGGATGGAGCCGCCGCCGCCGTCCGTAAAGTAAACGGTGCCGTCGTCATCCTCGTACAGGGCGGCGTCAATGCGGTTGTTGGTGGCGACGCCATCGTTGGCGAGCGGGTTGACGTAGGGGCCTTCGGGTTTGCCGGTGGTGCTTTTGAGGATGCCGGTGGGCCCGCCGGGACCCCAGCCGAGGGCGATACAATAGGTGTTCAGCTTTTTCAGGTAGACAATTTCCGGGGCTCAAATGTAGTGGTATTTTTTTTGCCAGGTGGCGTCCCTGGCCATGCTCCAGACGAGGCCGAGATAGTCCCAGTGCTGGAGGTCTTGGGAGCGCCAGAGCTCGACGCCGTCCACGCGGTCCCAGATGTTGTCGCCGGTGGAGCCGGTCATGTAGTAATTGCCGTCGCCGCCGAGGCAGATGGTGGTGTCGCGCAAGTGAAGTTCCCAAATGGGTTTGATGGGCGGGAGGAGGCCGAGATCAATTACCTTGTCGGTGGAGGTTTCCTTCGCATCCCAATCAAGCTGCCAGCCGGGTTTGGGGCTGGGGCCTTTGTAGCGGACGCCGTCCTTGCCACTGCGCCAGCCGCCCAGGCCGGAGCCCTTGACGGGTGCGCCGGGGCCGCTAATGCCGGAATAGGTGCCGGGCTGGGATACGGAGAGCGGCGTGAGGTTGCCGGAAGCGGCCAGCGGGCTGGGGGTTTGGGCGTGCAACAAGGCAAACGCAAAAAGCAGGGATAAAAAGAGGAAGCAGGGGCGGCGTAATTTCATGGCAGGAAGGCAGGGACGCAGCAGCGCAGGGTTTGCTTTACCGGGGAGGCGGCGGGGGAAAGGTGGACCCAGGGCGGACGCGGGTGCGGGCTGAATCCGGGGTAGAGAGGTTAAGTTGGCATTCGCCGGGCAATAGGCCACGCTAAATAAGTCTCATTTCACGACAGATTTGCGAATTTTCGCGCAAGGGGAGAGGGAGGATGAAGCCAGTTTTCCAGCTTAGCTGCCCTATTCTGAAAAGACGCGGCGGCGCGAGGGATGCAGAATTGAACCTGGCGCGGTCGAGCGAGCAGACCGGTCGCGTGAAGGCGCCGAAGCTTTACTCGCGTCCCGAAAATCTCATTGCACCGTCAAGGCGACCGACTTGCTGGTGGCGGAGCCGAGGGTATTGGTCACGGTGACGGAATAATTGCCGGCGTTGGCCACGGTCGCCTTGGTGAGGGTGAGCACAGCGCTGGCGGCGCCGTGAACATTGCCGGTGTTGGCCAGCGCGTGGCCGTTGAACAGCCAGGAATAACGGAGGGGTCCCTGGCCGTTGGCGGCGACGTTGAACATGGCGTTCTGGCCGGCTTTCACGGTGCGCGCGCGGGGTTGGCCGACGATGGCCGGCGGGCGGCCGCCGAGGATGAGGACGGCGGTGTCGCTGGTCGTCGTGCCCGAGGTGCTGGTGGCGATGACGCGGAAAGCGTTGCCGTTCATTTGCCAGTTGGTGGTAATGTGGAGGGTGGCGGTGGTGACGCCGCGGTAGGCGCCGGAGTTGGCGAGGTTGTTCCACGTGCGGCCACCAGTGGTGGAGATTTGCCATTGATAGGTGGGCGCGGGACTGCCGCGGACAACGACGGTGAAAGCGATGCGGGCACCGGCGGCAAACCCCTGGTTCGCCGGCTGGGTGGCAATAAAGGGGGGGGTGGGGTCAATGGGGTTGGGGTAAAAACCGGCGGAGAAGGTGATGTTGGCACTGGGGACCGAGACGCCGTTGGGTTTTACGCCGAGATAGCCGTTGGTGGCGTCGTAGAGGAAATCGAAGGCGTTAATCACGTTGCGGCCCGTGTTGAAGAGCTGCGTTTGGTAGGGCGGCTGGTTTTCGGAAAAACTGCCGGCCAACGGAGCAAACCAGGCGAAGGCGGGGGACTCGGAACTGGACACGGGGCTCAGGATGTTGTCCGGGTTGGAGTTGATTTGATAGCTGACCGCGCCGGCGGAATTGATGAGGTTGACGGTCATCGGGAGGGTGACGTTGGAGCCGGAGATGGGCTGGCCGGGGAGGGTGATGATGGCGTGGGGAATGCCGATGTCCAAGACGAGCTGGCCGGTGAAATAGGTGTGATTGTTGTAAACGACGGTGCCCATGGGCGCCTGCCAGTCGGGCGGGCTGCCGGGGACCTGGCTGAGGCCGGTGAGCACGAGGTTGGTGTAGGCAAAGCCGGTGGTGGTGTTGGTTAAGCCGAGTTGCACGGAGTCCGGGGTCAGGATATAGCCGGCGATCATGGTGCCGGCTTGCATCTGGGAAATGTTGAAGAAGGCGTCGTATTGCTGGTTATATTGATCGGAGTTGGGGGAGGTGCCGGGGCCGGTGCGGTCGAAGCCGACGCCGAAATTTTCAGTGGAATTCAGGATGCCGGAGTTGGCGGTGTAATTGGCCACCTGGCCGGGCATGAGGGTGAGCGTGGAGTTGGTGAAGGCGAGCAAGGAGCCGTCGGCGAGGGTCACATTGCCCGAGGGTATTTGGGTGCCGAATGTGGCTTGGGGGGTGGACGATCCCGGGGTGGGAACGGAGGAGGCGGTGACAGATTCGACGATAAGAACAAGCATGGTAGCCGTGGCCGGGCCGGTGGCGCCGCCGGCAGCGACAGCGTCGGGAAAGGTGACGGTGGTGTTCGTCCAAGTGCCGTTAAAGATGCGTCCGCTGCTGTTGAGGTAAACGAAGCCGGTGGGGCCGTTTAAGGTGATATTGGCGGGGACTTCATCGGCGCTGACATAGAGAGCGCGGGAACCGGTATCGAGGGGGATGGTGAAATTGACGCCATCAATGATGAGATGGATGGTGGGGTCGTGGGGATTCGCCGCGCCGAACACGGGGGCGTTGGCATAGGGCAGGGTGTAGTATTGGGTAAAGTCGGGATAGCCGGTCTGGGGGTTGCCGGAGGCGCCGTCGCGGGCCTGGGCGAGGCTGGCCCCGAGGAAGAAGAATGCGGCGGCGAAAAGGAAGGGTGTGTGGAGGGCGCGTGAATTCATAAATGCAGAATCGGTTTTTGTCACCGGTGAGTCAATGACCATTGGGGCGGACGGTGGTGACTTCCAGGTGAAAACTGGAATTGAGCGCAAAGGCCGGGCCAGCAAAAGCAAGCTCAGGTCGTGGGACTGGCCGGGGCCGCCGCTGCGGCGATTTTCCAATAGATGCTGTAACGTTCGTGGGCGATTTTCCAGTAGGGGATGAACGTAATGTCATGAGGGCGACCCAGGCCAGTGGTGACGAAAGTTAGCGGGGCATCACCGACCGGCTGGATTTTTTGCAACATGCTAGCGGGATCGCCGGCCAGCACCGGCACCTCGACCGGCTCGTTGAGCGGAACGCCGTAGTTGCGCTCGCTGATAATGGTATCGGAGCCCGGCGTCATGCCCTGCTGGCCGAGTTTACCGGCGAGAACGATGGGGCCATACATGAAGGCGACGGTGTCGTTGGTTCCCGGCAGCAGCACACTGTGCAGCGACATCGGCAGGTCCACTTCCACCACGTCGCCATCCTGCCAAGTGCGGCGGATTTTAATATACGTGCCCGGCTGGCTGGGGATATCCAGCGGTTGGCCATTAAGGGTGACGCTGGCGTGGTCGCACCAGCCTGGGTGACGGAGATTGATGGTCAGCGCGACGGGCGCGGCGGTCGTCATCTTCAAAGTGGTTTTCGACGACTCCGGAAAGCGGGTGGTCTGCGTGACGGTCAGGTTTTTTTCCTTCCAGGCGAGTGTCGAGGGGATGAAAAGGTTGACATACAAATCGTCGAGCCCGTGCCGGAAATAGATCGAATCGCCATATTTGGCGTGGTTCTCAATGCCCGTGCCGGTGCAGCACCAGAAGGAATCAAAGGGCGAGCAATAGAGCTTGGGATAACCCGGGCGGAGCGGCTGAAAATAAGTCATCATGCCGTTGTCCGGGTCTTGCGAGGCGAGGATGCAATTATAGAGGACCAGTTCGTAGAAATCGGCATACGTGGCCGAGGGATTGAGCTCGAACAGCGCGCGCGTGAGCTTGAGCATGTTATACTCGCAGCAGGTCTCGATGGTTTTGGCCGAGGTGAGATGTTTGGCGAAGTCTGTCGTCGGAAAGAAATGCTCGTTGTCACCATGGCCGCCGGTGACGAACGAGCGGTGGTCCACAACCGTCTGCCAAAAGAACTCCGCCGCCTGCTCATACTCGGGTTTTCCGGTGAGCTGGTATAGTCGCTGAAAGCCGATGAACTTGGGGATCTGGGTGTTGGCGTGCAGCTTGTCCAGCGTATCGCGCGACTGGGAGAGCGGATCGAGCACGGCGTGGTGGTTGAAGCGTTCCGCGAGCGCGAGGTATTTGGGGTTGCCCGTCAGGACATAGGTGTCCGCGAGCACTTCGTTCATGCCGCCATGCTCGGTGCCGAGCATGCGCTGGAACTGAGCGTCGGTCATGCCCGCGGTTTTCGCCGCCGCCCAGTCGCAAAGTTTCACGAGGACGTCCAGCGCCACGGAGTTGCCGCAATACAGATAGGCGTCGCGCAAGCCTGCGAGAACCTTGTGCAAGGTATACCACGGCACGCCCTGCACCCGGCGGCCCGCCACAAAGTTATCGAATTGAACTTCGCCATCGGGAAAGGCGCTAATGAAGCCGTCCTTGGCTGCAGCCTGGCAGGCTTGCAACTCGCTGATGATGTAGTCCACCCGTTGCTTGAAAACGGGATTGCCGGTTGAGGCATACATGAGCGCGCAGGCCGACAGGTAATGGCCCAGCGTGTGCCCCTGGCAGTGAATGTCCGTCCAGGTTGGGGCGGATTCCCAGCCGCCATACACGGGGGCCTTGGGCTCGAGGCCGGCGTTGACCCGAAACTGGTGGAGTAACCGGTCGGGCTCCAATTGCAGCAAATACTTTTCATCCAACTGCTGAGCCTGCAAAAAGGGTCCGTCCAACAGGCGCACTTCGGTGAGCGGAAAGGCCTGGGCTTTGGTGGCGATGGCACGCTGGATTTTACCTTCGGTCAGGTCGGCTGAGGACGACGCCGGGAGCGAGGGGGTGGTTTGCCCGAAGGTGCCGATACGCCAACTGGAGAGGGCCACGCCGGTGGCGGTCAGCATTTTCAACCATTGCCTACGGGACAAGCCGGGCTGGTGGCCGATGGGGCGCCAGGTTCGGGAGGGGATGCCTTGATTCATCTGGCCAAGTATGGGGGTGGGGATTCGGGGTGAATCATCCATACAGGCCTTTCGACACTGCACTTTCCGAACTCTATACGCTCAAAGCCATGCGTTCAAATATAAATGCGGTTATGACTTCGGGGAGGGGGAATAAAAAATGGGTCAGCGTTTCCGATCCACGAGAAAATGGTCCATGCGCAGAAATTCCCGCAGGCCGAATGCTTTGGCCAAATCAATGGAGGCGAGATTGTCCGAACGGACTTGGTAGCGCGGCAGGCAGTGGGACTGATGCAGATAGTGCAGCGCGGCGGCCACGACCTGGCGGGCCAGTCCCTGACGGCGGAGTTCGGGTTGCGTAAAGACTCCGCCGATTTCCCAGACCGTTTCGAAATTGCGAAAAACAAAACAGGCTGAGACCACGCGGCCCGCTGCCCTAATCCCGAACCAGCGGGCGCCGTCGGCAAAGTGCCTGGCGAGCTCGTTTTCCAGGTAGCCATTGGCGGCGAACATTTCCGCGACGCCGGGTTCGAACTGTGATGATTCCACGATTTCCCTGATGGGCGAGTAAGGCGGACCGCCAGGAGGACTGGTAAAGGAGACGAAGGAGCGGACCGGCGCGGCACGGTATTGCCGGGTGAGGAATTCCTTTACGGCGACGTCGTAGGTTTTGACGACGAGCGCGCCGACTGGCAGTTCCTCGAGCAATGTTGATTTCGCCGTATCCGAGGTGCCGTCAATTAAGATGATCCAATCGCGATCGGGATACGTTTGCTGGTCATACTCGAAGACCCGCGTGGAAAAAAGCGACAGCAGTCCCCAGCCGTTTTTGTCCTCGCGCAGCCGGCATTCGACAGCAGCACCGCCGACGTGAAGCATCTTCAGCGTGACGATGTGCCGCAGGCAGTCGGAACGCAGCAAAGCGAGCGTGCGGTCAGGATTCGAGTCCGCAATGGTGGCGCCGGCGGTTCGCATGGGATTCAAATATCACCGAAGGGAGGATAGGGGGTGGCCGGCATTTTTCAAAGAAGCCTGGAGCGCGGCAACGGAAGCCAGGTTTCGCCAGCGGTTGCGTGATCTTGCCTCAGCCAGTTTAGCCCGCCAAAACAACAGACGCGTCGTTTTCCCGCTGCCAGCATGGAACAGGCTTTCTTGATCCGGATGCGGCGCGTTTCCTCCAGCTTGCCCGAGCTGAGCCAAAGAATCCAGTCGCGGCGCGCCATGGGGGTGATTTCCGACCACAGTGCCTGGGCGCGCGGGACGGCGGCCAGGGCATGGCGGAGATCCAGAGGCACCCGGAGCTCCGGCTCTTCTCCAATCCGCGTAATTTCCAACGTGACCGTGTCTCCGGAGTCAGTGCCGGCGGCAGCGCGCAGGGCTTGGTTAAGCTTGAGCACGTGCCGGCCTTGGCCGTTGGGTTCGAGAGCGGCGCGAAAAGGGAAGCCATTGATCGTTGCCTCAACCATCGTCCGGCCGCGTGAGGGAAGACTCGTACTCGCGTTCTTGGGCAGCGTTAGAATGGCCTGCGAGTCAATCTTTTCGGTGGCCTGAGGGGGCAACAAACGGGCACGGAAGAGAATCGTGGACGGGGTTTCCGGGGGTGCGGCCAGTTTCATTCGTCGCGAAACTACCAAAAGAACGAACTAATCAACAAGCCTGGTGTGGGTGGGGTGTTAGAGATGGGAAATTGCTTTTGGAGCGGGGGTGAATAGAAAAGAAGGGCGGGCTGGAAGCGGCCCGCGAGGCCATGATTGATCTGAAGTCGCTCAGGAGGTGCCTGCAAGGCGCGGATGTCGGTGACATCGCGGTGTGCGAGGCGCAGTCGATTGACGTGAACGCGTGGTTCATCTACCTGCGGTTGCACAATGGGGAGGAGATCCGGCTGGCGACGGCGACGGAGGCAGAGGCGCGGGAGGACTGCGCGCAGATTAATGAGTGGCGTGGACAGATGGAGCGGGGCGAACAGCTGTGGGATCCGCCGAAGCCGCCGGTCTCACAGCGCAAGCGAAACTGGTGGCTGGTGTGGCTGGGGTTTTGGGCAGTCGTGGTGGTGCTGGCCGTCAAGAGCACGGACTACTCGATGGTGGACGGGATGGTGGTGGTGGACCATTTTTTGGCGGGAATGGCCGGGGCGGTGGTGCTGTTTGGGGCGCTGGTGTGGACGGTGGCGCCGGAGGCATTGGAGGCGAAGACGTTTCTGCTGGGGCTGCCGATTTTGGTGCTGATGACGTTCGGGCTGACGTTCGCGGCAAAGGCAGTGAACGCTCTGGCGGGGCCGCCGGAGGAGATCACGGTGACGGGGCTGGTGACGGCGATGGAAGACATGTCCATCCATGCGTCGGTGAAGCAGGGGGACATTGACGTGCCGCAGAGCGAGATCACGGTGCGGGATGCGGCGACGGGGCGGACGTACACAATCGTGGTGCCAGGATGGGTGGCGCAGAAGGAGGGGCTGCAACTGGGGGTGGCGTGGCACGACCACTTTTACCGCGGGGCGCTGGGCTGGTATTACCGTCGGGGGATGGAGTGGAATGAAAAGGAGGCGGGGGTGGGGTAAGGGGCACGGAGGTGACGGCGGGGGAGGTTTTTGGACTTGCGTCGTGAGGGGGGATGGGGTTTGTTGGTCGTTTCCACTCAAGCGGGTTCACCTTTAATACTACTATTGTCATGGCACGCATTTGTTTTGTCACAGGGAACGGTCCGAAGAAGGGCAGCATCGTCCACCGTCGGGGCGTGGCCAAGAAGGCCGGGGGCATCGGCACGCACGTGACGAAGCGGACGCGGCGGGCGTTTCGGCCGAATTTGCAGAAGGTGCGCATCAAGCTGCCGAGCGGCCAAGTGAAGCGGGTGTGGGTGTCAGTGAAGTCGCTGAAGGCGGGATTGGTGCAGAAGGTGCTGGGGGGTAATGTGCGCAGTGACGCGAAGGCGGTGGAAGCCAAAAGCGCAAAGTAAAGGGTGGGGAAGTGGCCGAGGAGGCAAGTTTGCGCGGACTGGCGAATGGATGGTTTGACGGACGGGGGGAATGTGTTCTTGCTGGGCGGGTTTCATCCTATGAATTTTCTTGTTCGCAACCGGTGGGGAGTAACTGGCAGGCACGCGGGAGCGCTGGCGGGGCTGGCGGGTGTGCTGTGGGTGGCGGGTTGTGGAAAAAAGCCGGAGGAGGCGCCGCAGATGCCGCCGGCGCTGGTGACGGCGGCGACCGCGGCGGCGAAGGATGTGCCATTGTATTTGGACACGATCGGGCAGACGACGGCGTATGAGGCGGTGAACGTGGTCTCGCAAGTGGAGGGGCAGATTGTGGAGGAGCCGTTTACCCAGGGGACGATGGTGAAGAAAGGGGACGAGCTGGTGAAGATTTACGAGCCGCCGTTCCAGGCGGCAGTGGACAAGGCGACGGGGACGGTGGAGACGGACAAGGCGAACCTGGCGCTGGCGGTGTTGCAACTGGAGCGGAGCAAGCCGCTGCTGGAGGGGAGCCTGGTGTCGAAACAGCAATATGATGCGTATGAGGCGCAGGTGGATGCGTTGAAGGGGCAGTTGCTGTCGGACCAAGGGCAACTGGCGACGGCGCAGATCAATTTGGGTTATGCAAACATCACGGCGCCGGTGGACGGGATGGTGGGGACCTACAAGATTAACGTGGGGAATGTGGTGAAAGTAAATGACCTGCCGATCACGACGATCCAGCGGATGGACCCGATTTACGCAGACTTTGTGGTGGCGGTGACGGATTTTCCGTCGGTGCAGGAACATTACCAGCAGCATAACGGGGTATTGCCGGTGCATGTGGAGAGCCTGTCGGACGCGACGCGGGCGCTGGAGGGGAATTTGACGATTTTGGGCAACGCGGTGTCGGCCACGACGGGGACGGTGACAGTGCGCACGACCCTGGCGAACCCGGACCAGCTGTTCTGGCCGAACCAGCCGGTGCGCGCGCGGATTATTTTGGACACGCTGAAGGACGCGGTGCTGATACCGGACGAAGCGGTGCAGCTCGACCAGGAAGGGCAGTTTGTGTTTGTGGTGGTGCCGGGCAAGGGCGGCGCGCCGTCGAGCGTGGAGCAGCGGATGGTGGAACTCGGGCAACTGCAAAAGAGCGGGCTGCGGGTGATCAGCTCCGGGGTGAAGCCGGGAGAAGTTGTGGTGGTGCGCAACCAGCTGTTTTTGCAGCCAGGGATGCCGGTGCAAGTGGCCGAGCTGGATGGGAAGAATCTGATGCCGGCTCCGGCACCCGCGGCCGGAGGAGCCGCGCCCGCAGGGCATTAAACCGGAGGGCCACCCCGGCCGCCGGAGACGCACCATTCAACCGCACGATCCACCATGAAGAGCATTTCCGAGCCCTTCCTCAAACGTCCGGTGATGACCATCCTGGTCTTCCTGGCGGTGCTGGTGTTTGGGGTGTATTCGTTCGTGCAGATGCCGGTGAGCGACCTGCCGGACGTGGACTACCCGGTGATCCAGGTGACGGCTTCCTACCCCGGGGCGAGCCCGGAGATCATGGCGTCGAACGTGGCGTCGCCGCTGGAGCAGCAATTTTTGAAGATCCACGGGATTGACCTGGTGACGTCGAACAACAGCCAGGGGACGACGACGATGACCCTGCAGTTCAAGCTGGAGGTGCCGGTGGACTCGGCGGCGACGGACGTGCAGGCGGCGATCAACGCGGCGCAGGGGAGCCTGCCGCCGGACTTGCCTTCGCCGCCGACGTTCCAGAAGACGAACCCGAACGCGCAACCGATTTTCTACATCGGCGCCATCTCCTACTCGATGACGGAGACGCAACTTTACGACTATGCCTACACGGAGATCGTGCAGCGGATGCAAGTGCTGCCGGGGGTATCGAGCGTGATCGTGTATGGCTCGCCACGGGCGGTGCGGGTGGAGGTGGACCCGGAGAAGCTCTACACGCTGGGGTTGACGTTCAACGACATCTCCAACGCGGTCAAGCAGGGTTCGAACCTGATCGGCATCGGGCTGCTCAAGGGCAAGGCATTCCAGTTTACCATCCAGCCGGGCACCCAACTCACGCAGGCGGCGGACTATGCGAAGCTGATTATTGCCTACAAGGACGGGTCGCCCATCTACCTGCGCGACGTGGCGCAGGTGCAGGACTCGGCGCAGCAGCAGGATTTCAAGATCAATTTCTGGTCGGCGAAGGTGCCACCGGGGGCGACGGGGGTGGTGCTGGCGGTGTCGAAGGCGGACGGGGCGAACGCGGTGAAGGTGGCGCAGGAAGTGCGCGACGTGCTGCCGGAGCTGGCGCAGATATTGCCGAAGTCGATCCAGATGGTGCCGATCTACGACCGGTCGCTGTCCATCGTGGATTCGGTGCACGACGTGGAGGAGACGCTGATCGTGGCGTTTGTGCTGGTGGTGATGGTGGTGTTCGTATTCCTGGGACGGGCGTCGGACACGCTGATTCCGTCAATCGCGCTGCCGATGGCGCTGCTGGTGACGTTCATCGTGATGCATGTGCTGAACTACACGCTGGACAACCTATCGCTGATGGCACTGACGTTGTCGGTGGGGTTCCTGATTGATGATGCGATTGTGTTTTTGGAGAACATGGTGCGGCGGATGGAGGCGGGGGAGGGAGTGCGGCAGGCGGCCTTCAATGGGGCGGAGGAGATCAGCTTCACGATCATGGCGATGACGCTGTCGCTGGCGTCGGTGTTCATCCCGCTGGTGGGAATGAGCGGGCTGATGGGGCGAATTTTCCGGGAGATGGGGGTGACCATTATCACGGCGGTGATAGCCTCGGGCTTTGTGTCGCTGACGCTGACGCCGATGTTGTGCGCGCGGGTGCTGGTGGCGCGGGACCCGCAGAAGCGGACGTTTTTCGAACGGGTGGCCTACAATCTGGAGCACAAGAGTCTGGCGGTATACGGGCCCACACTGCACTGGGCGCTGAAGCACTGGTACTTGTCGGTGCTGGCCTACGCGGTGTGCATGGCGGGGATCGTCTATTTCTGGACGATCGTGCCGAAGTCGTTCCTGCCGGTGGGGGACAGCAGCTTCATTTCGGGAGTGTTCATCGCGCCGCCGAGCGCGTCGCCAGGCCTGATGCGGGATTACCAGCTGCAGGCGGACGCGGTGGCACGCCAAAACCCCTACGTGGACAGCTTTGTGTCGGTGACCGGGGCGTCGAGTTTCTTCAATTCGAACCTGGGGGTGATGTTTTTCTCGCTGAAGGATCCGCGGCACCGGCCGCCGATCGCGGCGGTGAGCGGGATGCTGAACGGAGGGTTGGCGCAGATCCCGGGATTGGTGCCGGGGATGCGGCCGCAGCCGGTGCTCCAGATCAGCACGGGCGGGGCGCCGACGCTGACGGGCAAATACGTCTACGTCATGTACGGCCTGGACAAGCAGTCGGTCTATCAATCGGCGCTGATGTTGATGGGGAAGATGATGCAATCGGGGATGTTCACCACGGTATTTCCCGATCTTTATCCCAACAGCCTGAAACTGAACCTGCAGTTGAACCGGGACCAGGCGTCGCAATACGGGGTGACGGCGACGGGGTTCTCGCAACTGCTGGGGAACGCGTTCGCACAGAATTACTCTTACCTAATCAAGACGGACTATTTGCAATACTGGACAATCGTGGAGGCTGCTGACAAGTTCAGGGCAAGACCCGACAACCTGGACTGGCTATACTTCCCCTCGCTGACGAACCAGAGCACGCTCTACACGAACAATAATGCGGGGGTGGAGACGGACGCGAACCACCTGGTGCCCTTCCGGGCGGTGGCGAAAGCGAAGGCGGAGATCGGCCCGATTGCGGTAAACCATTACAACGGTTTCACCTCGGTGACGCTAAACTTTGACTCGGTGCCAAGCATCCCGATCGGATACATCACGAAATTTGTGGAGGACACGGCGGCCCAGGTGGCACCGCCGGAGGTGATGCGAACGTTCCAAGGGGACGCCCTGGTCTTCCAGCAGACGCAGGTGAGCCTCGAGCTGATGTTGATCCTGGCGATGTTTGTGATGTATGTGATTTTGGGCATCCTCTACGAGAGCTATGTGCACCCGTTCACGGTGCTCTCGTCGGTGATCGTGGCGGTCGTGGGCGGGCTGGGGGCGTTGCTGGTCTTCCACCAGGAGCTGTCGCTGTTTGCGGGCATCGGGCTGTTCATGCTGGCAGGGCTGGTGAAGAAGAACGGGATCATGATGATTGACTTTGCGATCAAGCGGCAGGAGGAGGGGCGGACGCCCTACGACGCGGTGCACGAGGCGTGTTTGGAGCGGTTTCGGCCGATCATCATGACGACGCTGGCGGCGTTTTTCGGGGCGCTGCCGCTGGCGGTCGGGCTGGGGGCGGACGCGGCGTCGCGCATCCCGCTGGGGTTGACGGTGTGCGGAGGGCTGCTGGTGTCGCAACTGATTACGTTGTATGTGACGCCGGTGACGTACCTGGGGTTTGAATGGGTGCAGGAGCGGGTGCTGGACCGGATCGGGTTCTTTGCGCGCGGGGAGCCGGAACCGCCGGTGAAGGACGCGGCGAAGGCGTAGGGGGGCTTTCCGGGAGGGAGGATTTTTGGGTTGACCCGTTTTCGAAATTATTTCAAACACTTGTTTGATTATTAACCGAAATGCGTGCATAATCCCCAAAATCGAACCGCACGGACGGGATTGACCCGAGCCGGTTATTCGGTTTGTTATTTTTCGCCTTTGTCCATGAATACCCTTGGCCATACCCCGTTTGGGTCAAACTGGAGAATCCTGACCGCAGTGTTGGCGCTCGCGGCGCTTG
Organism: uncultured Opitutales bacterium; assembly: GCA_964503425.1. GTDB lineage: Bacteria > Verrucomicrobiota > Verrucomicrobiia > Opitutales > JABDGR01 > CAZDAQ01. The sequence goes on along the minus strand of CAZDAQ010000001.1, from coordinate 16,393 downwards.
GGGGGCTGGGGGGGTGCGGCCGGCCGCCGGCGGCGGTGGCACCGCCGCCCCATGCGGTGTCGGCGGCGACGGCGACGGCGCGGGACGTGCCACGGTATGTGGACGCGCTGGGGCAGGCGACGGCGTATGACTCGGTGAACATTGTGTCGCAAGTGGAGGGGCAGATTGTGGAGATGCCGTTCACGCAGGGGGCGATGGTGAAGCAGGGGGATCCGCTGGTGAAGATTTTCCAGCCGCCGTTCCAGGCGATGGTGAACCAGATGGACGGGCAACTGGCGGCGGACGAGGCGAGTTTGAAGCTGGCGCAGTCGCAAGTGGACCGGAGCACGCCGTTGCTGAGCGGGAACCTGGTGTCGCACCAGGCGTATGATGGGTATATGGCGCTGGTGGACCAGTTGAAGGGGCGGGTGAAGGTGGACCAGGGGCAGCGGGACCTGGCGCAGATCAATTTGGATTACACGGTGATCAAGGCGCCGGTGGACGGGATGGTGGGGACTTACCGCATCAGCGTGGGGAATGTGGTGAAGGTGAACGACCTGCCGATCACGACGATAGACCGGATGGATCCGATATACGTGGATTTTGTGGTGTCGGTGGCGGATTTCCCGACGTTGCGGAAATACTTTGATTTGAATGGGGGGAAACTGCCGGTGCATGTGGCAAGCCTGTCGGAGGCGTCGGCGACGCGGGACGGGAATTTGACGATTCTGGACAACGCGATCGCGGCGGCGACGGGGACGGCGTCTTTGCGGGCGGAGTTGCCGAACGCGGACCGGCTATTCTGGCCGAACGAGCCGGTGAAGGTGCGGATTTTCCTGGAGACGCTGAAGGACGCGGTACTGGTGCCGCTGGCGGCGGTGCAACTGAGCCAGCAGGGGCCGTTTGTGTTTGTGGTGAAGCCGCCAGCGAAAGCGGGGGATCCGCCGACGGCGGAGAAGCGGCCGGTGCAAACGGGGCAGGCGCAGGATAATGGGGATGTGGTGATCACCTCGGGTCTGAAGGCCGGGGAAGTGGTGGTGGTGGAGGGGCAAATATTCCTGCTGCCGGACGCGCCGGTGCAGGTGCAGGATTTGGACGGGAAGACGGCGGGAGCGCCGAAGAGCTGAGGCTCGGCGCGGTCCTAATTATCAACTAATAAATGCAAAACTTTGTCCGCGAGGGCGGCCCACGACCATGAGCAGTTTGTCCGATCCGTTTATCAAGCGTCCGGTGATGACCCTGCTGGTCTATCTGACGGTGGTGGCGTTCGGGGTGTATTCCTACATTGAGATGCCGGTGAGCGATTTGCCGACGGTGGACTATCCGGTGATCTCGGTGACGGCGTCGTATCCGGGGGCGAGTCCGGAGGTGATGGCGAACAATGTGGCGGCGCCGCTGGAGCAGCAGTTTTTGCAGATTCCGGGGATTGATTTGGTGACGTCGAGCAATTCGCTGGGCTACACGAAGCTGACGCTGCAATTCCACCTGGACAAGTCCATTGACGGGGCGGCGTCGGACGTGCAGGCGGCGATCAACGCGGCGGGGGGTAGCCTGCCGGCGGATTTACCGGCGCCACCAACATTCCAGAAGATCAACCCGAACGACTACCCGGTGATTTTCCTGGGGGTGATTTCCTACACGATGACGTCGGGGGACTTATACGACTACGCGTTCACGCAACTGGCGCAGCGACTGCAGACAGTGCCGGGGGTGGCGAGCGTGGGGACCTACGGGTCGCCGCGGGCGGTGCGGATCGAGGTGGATCCGCACAAGCTTTATGAGCGGGGGCTGACGTTCACGGACATCGCGAACGCGGTGAAACAGGGGTCGTCGCTGCAGAGCGCGGGGGAGATCAAGGGGGAGAAGATCCAACTGGTGGTGAAGCCGCAGACGCAACTGACGCACGCGGCGGACTACGCGAATTTGATCATCGCCTACAAGGGTGGGGCGCCGGTGCGGCTGGGGGACATTGCGGAGTGCGTGGATAACTTGCAGAACGAGGACTTCAAGATGGAATACTGGTCGCCGATGATCAAGCCGGGGTCGGTGGGGGTGGTGATGGCGGTGACGAAGGCGGCGGGGTCGAACTCGGTGGAGGTGGCGGACGGGGTGAAGGCGCTGCTGCCGCAGATTCAAAAGACGCTGCCGACGTCCATGCAGGTGCTGACGATTTACGACCGGTCGGTAAGCATTCGTAACTCGGTGCGGGACGTGGAGATCACGCTGGTGATCGCATTCATCCTGGTGGTGCTGGTGGTATTCCTGTTTCTGGGGCGGGTGGGGGACACGCTGATCCCGACGATGGCGCTGCCGATGTCACTGCTGATGACGTTCATCGTGATGCATGCGCTGGGGTATACGCTGGACAATTTGTCGCTGATGGCGCTGACGCTGTCGGTGGGGTTTTTGATTGATGACGCGATAGTATTTTTGGAGAACATGGTGCGGCGGATGGAGGGAGGGGAGGACGTGTGGACGGCGGTGTTCAACGGGGCGAAGGAGATCAGCTTCACGATTCTGGCGATGACGCTGTCGCTGGCGTCGGTGTTCATCCCGCTGATTGGGATGGGGGGGTTGATGGGGCGGGTATTCCGGGAGTTTGGGGTGACGATTATCGTGGTGATTATCGCGTCGGGGGTGGTGTCGCTGACGCTGACGCCGATGATGTGCTCGCGGGTGTTGAAGTCGCACAAGCCGGAGGACATGACGCCGATGGAAAGGATGGCGCACACGATCGAGGACAAATTTCTGGGGGTTTACGGGCCGATGCTGACGTATGCGATCCGGCACTGGTATTTTTCGGTGCTGGCGTATGTGGTATGCGGGCTCGGAGTGGTATGGTTCGCGACGCAGGTGCCGAAGAGTTTTCTGCCGGTGGGGGACAGCGGTTTAATTTTCGGGGTGTGGCTGACGGACACGGACACGTCGCCGACGCAGATGCACAAATACCAGGATGCGGCAGTGCTGGCGGTGAGCCAGAACCCGCATGTTTTGGGGGTGGTGACGGCGACGGGGTTTTCGCAGCGGACGAATTCGAACCAGGGGATCATGTTTGTGGCACTGGACAACTCGAAGCCGCGGCCGCCGATCACGCAGGTGACGAACGACATCAAGGCGCAACTGGCGAAGATTCCGGGGGTGATCCCGGCGATCCGACCGCGGCCGACGCTGAACATCAGCGTGGGGGCGGTGAGCAACACGCAGGGGCAGTATGCCTACCTGATGTCGGGGCTGAACAAGCAGGAAGTTTACGCGAGCGCATTCGCGCTGCTGGGGGCGATGCGGCAGAGCGGCTTATACACGCTGGTGAATTCGGACTATTATCCGGACAACCGGCAACTGGAGATCAATGTGAACCGGGACCAGGCGTCGGGCTACGGGGTGCCGGCGACGAGCATGGCGCAGACGATTTCGGCGGCATATTCGCAGAACTACTCATATTTGATCAAGAGCGACTACCTGCAGTATTGGGTGATTGTGGAGGCATCGCCGCAATACCGGCAGCGGCAGGGGAACCTGAACGAGATTTATTTCGATTCGCTGCTGAACCAGAGCCCGTTGTATAACAGCGGGGACACGCAGGCGCTGGCGAACAGCCTGGTGCCGTTCCAGACGGTGGCGGCGTCGAACGTGACGCTGGGGCCGCTATCGGTAAACCACTTCAACGGGTTCACGGCGGTGACGATATTTTTCGATCCGAAGCCGGGGGTGGGGGTGGGGCAGGCGACGGATTTCGTGGCGGCCCAGGCGGACAAGCTGGTGCCGCCGGACATCATGCGGGGGTTCCAGGGGGACGCGCTGGTGTTCCGCCAGACGGCGGTGGCGATGGGGGAGATGTTCCTGGTGGCGCTGTTCGTGATGTATATCATCCTGGGGATTCTGTATGAGAGCTACATCCATCCGCTGACGGTGTTGTCGTCGCTGCCGGTGGCTCTGGTGGGGGGGCTGGGGGCGTTGTGGCTGGCGGGGTCGGAGCTGTCGCTATATGGGTGGATCGGGATGTTCATGCTGGTGGGGCTGGTGAAGAAGAACGGGATCATGATGATTGATTTTGCGATCATGCGGCAGCAGGAGGGGCGGACGCCGGCGGAGGCGGTGCACGAGGCGTGCATGGAGCGGTTCAGGCCGATCATCATGACGACGCTGGCGGCGTTTTTCGGGGCGCTGCCGCTGTTGCTAGGGTTCGGGGCGGACGCGGCGTCGCGCTATCCGTTGGGGTTGACGATTTGCGGGGGGCTGGCGGTGTCGCAACTGGTGACGCTGTTCGTGACGCCGGTGACGTACCTGGGGATGGAATGGGTGCAGGTGCGGGTGCTGGATCGGGTACCGTTCTTTGCGCGGCGGCATTTACACCTGCATACGCCAGTGGGGATCGCCCAGCCGGCCAAAGACACGGGGGGCGCAGTGTAGGTTGACGGCGGGCCGGGGAGTCGTCAGGCTGCGGCCCGCATCCTTGTTTATGCCTTTCATCCAACAAACTGTGTTCATGCAGGCCATGCGTTTTCCCTTAGCCAAAACATCCTTGAAGTTGCTGCGTCCGGTATTGCTGGCGGGGGCGCTGGCGGGGCCGTTCGCGGGGTGCGTGAACGTGGACAAGGACACGGCGGACAGCGCGCGGGACTATTGGAACCCGGCGGCGGAGGCGCAGCCGAAGGACCCGCTGGCGTTGCCGGCGGCGCAGCGCGGGTCGGGCGGGGAGCAGGCGGCGCAGGGGCCCTTGGGGTTGCCGGCGCTCGTGGACATCGCGCTGGCGAACAACCCGACGACGCGGCAGGCGTGGTATCAGGCGAAGGCGGCGGCGGCACTGCTGGGGGAGACGAACAGCCAGTTTTACCCGCAGATCACGGTGAATGGGACGCTGACGCGAGACAAACTGCGGAATGTGGCGTTCAACGGGCAGGTGCAGGGGGCGGGAACGAATTATTCGACGTTTTACGGGGCGTCGGTGGAGATCAACTATCTGTTGTGGAACTGGGGCGAGAACTACGCGCAGAGCAACTCGGCGCGGCAGACGCTGTATGCGGCGAACTACCAATACAACCAGCAGATTCAGGACGTGATTCTTTCCACGGAACTGGCGTATTTCAATTTCAACGCGGGGCTGGGCTTTGTGGACGCGGCGAAGGCGACATTGAAGGACGCGCAGACGAGCTACGACGCGGCGGACAAAAAGTTGCAAACGGGGCTGGGGAACAAGCAGGATGCGTTGCAGGCGCTGGCGCAGGTGAAGAACGCGGAGTTCCAACTGGAGCAGGCGCAGGCGCAGGTGGAGACGGCGCGGTCACAACTGGCGAATGCGCTGGGCATCCAGGTAACGGATGCGCTGGACATCGTGCCGAACCAGCAGCCGCCGGAGCTGGGAGCGGTGGATGCGGAGATTTCTTCGCTATTGGCGGTGGCGATGCGGCAGCGGCCCACGCTGATGGCGGCGTATGCGAACATGCAGGCGGCGAAATACAATTTGGCGGCGGCGCAGGACGACCGGTGGCCGACGGTGTCGGCAGTGGGGAGCGGGACGTATGGCTATTACGCGGCGGGGGTGACGGCGGGCAACCCGTATAACAACTACCTGGCGGGGATCCAGGTGTCGTGGGAGATTTTCACGGGGTTCAACAAGACGTATGCGATCATCAACGCGCAGGAGCAGGAGCGGGCGTCGGAGCAGTCGCTGCGGGCGCAGGAGCTGCAGGTGGTGTCGGACGTGTGGAATTTCTACTATGCGTTCAAGAGCGCGCAGCGGCAGGTGGAGTCCACAACGGCGCAGGTGGCGGCGCAACTGGAGGCGTATAACGCGATAGACCTGGGCTACCAGAACGGGTTGAACTCGTATGTGGACCAGGTGACGGCGCTGGATAATTTGGCGACGGCGCGGCAGCAAAAGGTGCAGGCGGAGGCGAATTTGGGGACGGCGATCTCGAACCTGGCGCACGCGACGGGGAACCTGCCGCTGGAGAAATACACCGGGCCGGCGGCGACGCAGCCGACGCCGGCGCTGGACCCGAACCCGACGCTGATGCCGGCAGACAGCACGACTCCGGGAATGACGACTCCGGCATCCACTCCGGCGACTACGGGGACGGGGCCGACGACGCCGGCGATGGGGCCGTAATTAGCGCGAAGAAAAGGGTGGCTTAGAAGCGGACGGTGAGTTCGAGGGCGAGGAGTTGCTTGCCGTTTTGGAAGGAGGCGGACTGGTGCTGCCAACTGTATTGGAGTTTGGTGAGGACGTGGTTGTCCCATTTGTAATCGAGGGCGAAGTCGGCACGCATTTCGTTATTATCCCAGTTCTGCGGGCCGGTGGCGGTGTTGACCTGGCTGCAAACCTGCTGGTTCCAGCGGACGGCGGCGTCGAGCTGGGCGGTGAGCTGGTAGCGTGTCTGGATATACCAGGAGAAGGTGTCGGCGTTGCCGACGTTGGGGACCTGGAAGCGGCTGAAGATGAATTCGCCGGAGACCTGCCAGGCGCGGTAGCTCCAGGCGGCGTCGCCGCCGGTGGAGATTTGGTCGAAGCCGCCGAGGGAGACGCCAGGGGGGAGGAATTGGGCGGCCTGGGCGGAGAGGTAGGGGCCGATGCTGCCGGAGACGCCGAGGTTCCACGCGGCGTCGGGACGCCAGCCGACGCGGCCATTGAAGGACGGGCGGTTGAAGGTGAGGGTGCTCCAGTAATCGGGGCGGGAGGAGAGGGACTGGGTGGTGCCGGAGACGGCGAGGTCGTAGTCGCCATAGGTGACGAAGGCGGCGGCGCCGGGGAGGTAAACGGGGCCCCAAATGACGGGGACCCAGGTTTCGAGATTGTCGGGAACGTTGCGGAGCGTGGCAAAGGCGGCGGCGCTGGGAAGGACAAAGCCGTCAAGGACGCTGGTGACCTGGTCGTAGGGGAGGGGGCCGGTGATGAAGGGGTCGTTCCAGGAATCGTGGTGGCTGGCCCAGGAGCCGAAGACGGTGGCGAATTTGCCGACCTGGAGGTCGAGGTGGCTGGGGATGAGGGCGGCGCGGAGGAAGATTTCGTCGAGGCGGACGGAGTTGTCGAGGTAGCCGGGGTCAATGCCGTTGTCCCAGCGGAGCTTGGCGTAGAAGAAGAGGCGGTTGGCGTAGGCGGCGTTGAGGTTGAGGGTGAGGCGGGGGGAGAAGAGGAAATTGTTCTGGGGATTGGAGAAGATGATGCCGAAGGGCTGGCCGTCGAAGTAGTAGCCGGTGAGGTCCACCTGACCGGAGAAGTGGGCGTAGAATTTGCCGTCGGGGCTTTGGTAGGTGAGGGCGTCGTCCACGCGGTCGAGGGAGTCGGTGATGGTTTCGGGGAGGACGATTTGGGCGCGCGCGGGGAGAGCCGCGCCGGCGGCAAGCAGGGCGGCGGTGAACAGGAGGCGCGGGAAGAGGCGAATCATGCAGTAACGGGGGCGGGCATAGTGCAGAGCCGAAAAACGGAAATGGGGTGGGAGAAGCCCTTGAGGGTGAGGGGCACGAGGGTGTGGACCTCGGCGTCATCAGGGAGGGCGGCGCGGGTGGCGCCGTCAATGAGGACTTCGCCCGCGGGGGCACGGGCGCAGAGTCGGGCGGCGAGGTTGACGCGGTTGCCGAGGACAGTGTAGTTGAGGCGGTCGGCGGAGCCCATGCAGCCGGCGAGGACGTTGCCGGTAGCGATGCCGACGCCGATGTGGATGGCGCGGGCGGTTTGCGTGTTGAGGCGGGCGCGCTCGGCGATGAGGTCGAGGGCGCAGGCGGCGGCGTCGCGGGCGTCCTGCCCGTAGCTTTTGGGCGCGCCGAAGAGGGCCATGAGGGAGTCGCCCACAAATTTATCCACGACGCCGCGGTGGCGGTGGATGACGTGGTTGAGGACGGTCATGTGTTCGTTGAGAAAATCAATGACGCGGGCGGGGTCCATGTTTTCGGTGAGTTGGGTGAAGCCGCGGATGTCGCAGAAGAGGATGGAGACCTCGCGGAGCTCGCCGCCGAGGGAGAGCTGGCCGTGGAGGAGACGCTCGGCGACATCGTGGTCGGTGACGCGGTCGAGGACGTTGCGGTATTTTTCCTTGAGGGCGAGGCCGGCGGTCATGTCGTTGAAGGAGGCGGCGAGGCGGCCAATTTCATCGCGGCTGGCGACGGTGACGCGGGTGTCGAAGTCACCGCGGCCCACGGCTTCGGTGGCCTGGACGAGGTTGAGGATGGGCTGGGTTAGGCGGCGGGAGGTGAAGGTGGCGAGCAGGACGCCGACGAGCAGGGTGATGAGGATGAGACCGAGCATCCAGTGGGTGAGCTGGGCGGTGAGTTTTTGCAGGTCGTCGAGCGAGTAGAGGGAGACGTGCCAGGCCTGGGGGAGACCGTCGCCATCCTGGTGGAGCTCGCGGAAGAAGACGAGATTGGGAACGCCGTTGACGTCGAGCTGCACGCCGGTGCCTTCGCGGGCCTGGGGGTCGTGCTTGAGGAGGTCGTTGAGCTGGGTGGCGAGGCTGGCGGGGAGGGAGCCGAGGACGAGACGGCCATCAAGGAGGAGGCCGTTTTGGAGGGCGCCGGAGCCGCGTTCGAAATCGCGGTGGGGGTCGAGGGGTGCGCCGAAGACGAGGGAGCCGGCGAAGGTGTTGTCGTAGGGGTCTGTGATTTTGGCGGTGACGATGTTGTAAACCTGATTTGAGCCCTGGGGCAAAGCGGCGTAGCCGACGGCGGTGCGGTCAGTGGCGCCGGGGGCGGCGGCGAGGTGAGCGAAGGGGGCGAGGGCGAAAGACAGGCCGTCTTCATCGAGGCCGGAGACCTGGCCGGCGGCGGGGGTGGAGGGCGGGAGGTCGCGGCCTTCGGCGGTGAAGAAGCGGTAAAAGGCGGCGGAGCTGGCGGCGTCGGGGGTGTTGGCGAAGCGGGCGAGGACGGGCCCGAGTTGGAAATCGAGGTCGCTGTAGAGGCGGGCGACGTCGCCCTCCTTGAGGGCGGCGAGGAGGCGGATGTTGCGGGTGACGGCGGTGTTTTGGAGGGCTTCGCGGGCGGCGGCGAGGCGGTTGTCCTGGTTTTTAAAGAACAAATCCACCTGTTGTTGGAAGAGGGGCGTGACAAATTCGCGGTAACGGGTTTCGAGGCCGCGCATGACGAAGAAGACGGCGAGGCAGACACCGGCGACCATGAGCACCATGGCCAGAGTCAGCTTGAGGCCGAAGCTCAAGAGAGGCGGGTGGCCGGTGGGTGCGGTGGGCATGGAGCGTTATTTGGCCGGGGGAGCGAGATCGGTGTGCAGGGAGGAGCCGGGATGAATTTCAAGGGGGCTGGTCCAGAGGCTTTTGTCGCCGACCCAGACGGTGAGGGTATAATTGCCGGGGAGGAGACCGGCGAGATGGTAGTGGCCGGCGGGATCGGTGGTGGTGAAGAACGGGGTGTCGAGGACGAGGATGGTGCAACGCATGTGGTCGTGAATTTCGCAATATACTTTGACGGTGCCCGGTTTATCGAAAGTCACTTTGCCGGGGGATTCGCCTTTGCGGTAGCGGCCAAGGTCGAAAGGTTTGGGGGCGGAATAGGAAAAGACGTTGTGGTAGATGTCGTCCTCGTTGGGGAAGGAGACGGAAGCGCCGACGAGGACGGGAAGCAGGGCGGGGATGAAGCGGAGGTCCTTTTGGGTGACGGTGGCGTCGGCGGGTTTGGAGGCGGCGCGGAAGGCGATGACGGCGGCGCGGGTGGCGTCATCGGACGGTTCGGCATACACGACGGCGACGGGCGGGTCGGCGGGCATGTCCATGGCGGTGATGGCGCCGTGGGGGTAAACGGTTTCCGCCATGACGTGGGCGGCGGTGTTGGCGGGGGCGGCGGATGGCAAATGGACGGTGCCTTCGACGGTGCCAGTGTCGGAAGCGGCGGCGAAGGCCACCGCAGAACCAGCCAGCAACAGAACGAGGATGGAAAAAAGGCGCCGGCGGACATCAAGCCCGGCGGCACGCTGGGGGTGTCGCGCCACGTCCTGAATCTACGGACGAGGGGAGTGACGGCAAGGGTAATGAAGACGCAACCGGCGGCGCGCGGAAGACGGCGAACGACGTGGTCAGGCTTCGGATTCGGCAGACGGGCTGACGGTTACGCCGAGGGAGAGGGTGTGTTTGCCGCCACCGGTGACAGTGCCGCGAGTGGGGCTGACGTCGCCATAGTCGCGACCGCGGGCGACGGAGATATGGCGCTCGGCGCAGAGGCAATTGTTGGTGGGGTCGAAGTCCACCCAGCCGGCATCAGGGAGGTAAACGGAGGCCCACGCGTGGGAGGCGTCGGCGCCGATGAGGCGTTTCTGGCCGGGCGGGGGCTCGGTGAGGAGGTAGCCGCTGACGTAGCGGGAGGCGAGGCCGGCGGCGCGGAGAGTGGCGACGGCGAGGTGGGCGAAATCCTGGCAGACGCCGCGGCCAAGCTGGAAAAATTCCTCGAGGGGAGTCGCGATGGTGGTGGCGGCGGGGTCGAAGGTGAACTGGCGATGAATGCCGGCGCAGAGTTCGAGGGTGCTTTGGAGGACGGGGCGGTCGTCCTGGAAAAAGCGGCGGGAGAATTCGACGATGGCGGGGAGGCGGGGGACGAAGGGGGATTCGTAGAGGAACTGGCGGGCGAGATGGGCGGCGGGGTCGGCGGCATTTTCGAGCCAGGCGCGAAGCTGGCCGCAGGCGGTGGGCCCGGCGAAAAGCGAAACGGGGGCGGGGGTAACGGTGACCTGGCTGGTGGCGTGAATCTGGAGGCGCTGGTGGGGTTCGGTGACGGTGAAGTAATGGACGGTGTTGCCGAAATAGTCTTTGCGAGTAGCGAGTTCGAGGGGGTGCGGGTGAATGTCGAGGGCGAAGTGGAGGCATTCCTGAGACTCGGAGGTGAGGGGCTCGAGGTGGAGGACCTGGTGGGAGAGCGCCACGGGGTCGGCGTAGCGGTAGGTGGTCTCGTGGCGGATGGCGTAGAGCGGCACGGGGGGATAGAAGTTTGGAGGTCGAATTTAGAAGGCCGTTGGAGACAGACAAAAAAGAAAGAGGAGGCGGGAGGTGGTGAGAGGGCGTTGGCGACGAAACGAGGGATAGGTCAGGAGGCGGATTCGGGGACGTCGCCGTGGGCGAAATAGACTTGGCCGAGAGCGATGGAGAGGGCGGCGAGGTCGCGGGCGATGGGGCCGAGGAAGCCGGCGAGTGCGGGGCGGGAGCCGGAGGCGTCTTCGTGGGCGAGGAGGCGGGCGTCGGCCAGGCGGACCTGGCTGAAGATGGTGAGGGCGAGGCGCTCGGGGGTGTGGGGCGGTTCCTCGCCGGAGGCATGGGGGAGGGCTTCAACGTGCTCGCGCACGGCGTGGAGTTGGAAGGCGAGGGAGCGGGGGTTGGCTTCGTCGCACGCGAGGAGGTCGAAGAGGGGGACGATCTGGAGGTTGGTGAGGTAGCGACGGCGGTAGGTGAGCAGGCTGTCGCAAGAGAGGAGGACGTTTTGCAGGAGGGCGGGGGACAGCGGGCCGGGCTGGGCAAGGGCATGCTGGAGGAGATGGGCGACGTGGAGGCCGCGCTCGAGACGGCGGCCCAGATCGAGGAAACGCCAGCCGTATCCGCGGGTGACATTTTCCATGACCAGGCCGCTGACGGCGGAGAGGAGCATGATGACATCGGCCAGCTCGGCGTGGATGCCGCCGGTGAGGGCGGCGGGCTCGGCAATGGGGCGGCGGAGGGTTTGGAGGCGGGCGAGGAGGTTCCAGGCGTCGCCGGAGAGGCGCTCCTTGACGCGGTAGGCGGATTTCTCGAGGCGGAGGGAATTAACGGCGAGGCTGCACGGAAGGGTGGGCTCCCAGAGGAGGGAGCGGAGGCAGCGTTCGGCAGCGGGGAGATCGAAGGCGGGCGGGGTGCCGGCGATGAGCGCGGGCGTGGGCTGGCCGGGGAGCGCAGCTTGAAACAACGGGCGGATGGAGGCTGGGTCAGTGGCGGGGCCTTCCTCAATAAGGACGTTGGCGAGGACGCGGAGGATGCGGGCCTGGCCGTCAGCGCGCTCGAGGTAGCGGCCCAGCCAGTAAAGATTTTCGGCCACTCGGCTGGGAAGGTCGGCCGTCTGACGGCGAAGCTTGACGGGGCCGGGTGGCGGGACGGTGACTTCGAAGAGGGCGGGACGCTCGGGCGGAGGGAGAACCCAGGTATCCTTGCTGAGGCCGCCGCGCTGCATGGAGACGGAGACGAGGTCGGCCTCGGCAGGAATGCGGGTGAGGCCGCCGGGCATGGCGTGATATTCGTTGCCACTGGCGACGAGGAAGGAGCGCAGGTGAAAGAGGCGGGGGGCGAGGCGGTGATCGGCAATGACGGGGGTGGTGGCGAGGGCGACACGCTCGCGGGCGCACCAGGCGGCGGGCTCGGCGCGGAGGCGGTCGCGCCAGCGGTCGCGCTCGGCGGAACTGAGGCGCGGGCCGACGACGTAGGGGCGGGTGGGCTGGGGGAAGGAGGGCTGGAGAATGAGTTCGTCGAGGTGTTCGAGGACGTAGCTGAGTTCGCGGGGCTGGCCGCACCACCAGGTGGCGACGGAAGGCATTTTCAATTCCTCGCCGAGCAGATGGCGGCAGAGGGCGGGGAGGAAAGGGCAAAGGCCGGCGGCTTCGAGGAGGCCGGCGCCGAGGCTGTTGGCAAAAGTGACCTGGCCGGCGCGGGCGGCTTGCAAAAGGCCGGGAACGCCGAGGACGGAATCGCTGCGGAGTTCGAGCGGGTCGCAGAAATCGGAGTCCACGCGGCGGAGGATGAGGTCCACGGGGCGCAGGCCGGCGAGAGTCTTGAGGTAAACGCGGTCGGCGCGGACGGTGAGGTCACCGCCTTCGACGAGGGGGAAGCCCTGGTTGCGGGCGAGGAAGGATTGCTCGAAGTAGGTTTCGTTGGCGGGGCCGGGAGTGAGGAGGACGATGCGGGGATTCTCAGTGCGGCGGACGACAAGTTTCTCGAAGGAGGCGCGGAGGGTTTGGAAGAAGGGTTCGAGGCGGGCGACGCGCTGGTCGCGCAGCCAGTCGGACAAGACGCGGGTGGTGAGGGAGCGGTTTTCGAGGGCGTAGCCGATGCCGGAGGGGGCGTCGAGCCGGTCGGAGAGGACCCACCACTGGCCGTCGGGCGAGCGGGCAAGGTCGGCGCCGTAAACGTGGACGTAGATGCCGTCGGGCGGGGTGAAGCCGTGGCAGGGACGGAGGAAAGCGGGGTTGCCGAGGACGAGCTGGGGCGGGAGGCGGCGTTCCTCGAGGAGGGTTTGGGGGCCGTAGAGGTCGTGGAGGATGAGATTGAGAAGCTGGACGCGCTGGCGGAGGGCGGTTTCGATTTTCTGCCATTCGGCCCATTCGAGCATCATGGGGAGGATGTCCATGCCCCACGGGCGGGCGGTATTTTCGCCGTCGCCGTAAACGTTGTAGGTGATGCCGTTTTCCTGAATGAGATGGCGGAGGGAGTCGCCGCGGCGGGCGAGCTCGCCGGGGGGAAGGGCCTTGAGGGCGGCGGCGAGTTTGGTCCAGGCGGGGCGGATGGCGCCGCCGGGGGTCTTGAACTCGTCGTAATGGCCGCCGGGTGGGGCGTAGGCGTCGAGCCAGTCGGGGGGCGTTGAACCCGCGGCCAGCTCGGGTCGGGGCGCGGAGGGGGGAGTGGCAGAGGTGGCGGGAGTGGTCATCTCACAGGTTTTCCGCGGAGGAGCAGGCGGAGCCGAAGCACGGGGAGGAATATAGTGGAAAGAGGGGGATGGAGGAAGGGAATTTTGAGGGAAGGAAGCTAATTGCGTGCCGGGTTTCAGATTAGTGGAGTGAGTGGCGAAGTGGAGTTTACGGCAGATGTCAGCGACGGATGGGTCCGATGATGGAGCGTCTGCTGGTGGAGGAACAGCTACGGCCAAAACCAGGGGTGTTACTCGCGGGCGGGCGCGGCATACCTGCTGCGCATGTCACCCAATTTTCTTCCTGCTTTTTAATTTCTCGGGAAGACCTCAACTCTTAGCATGGTTATGTGGTCAGGACCAAGGTTCAACCCGGTGCCCGTCTGATTTTTGGCGGCGAGGTCGTAACTTAACATGATTTCGTCGCCATTAAGGCGCCGTCCCGCGATCCAGCCGTCCTTCGAAAAGGTTCCTTCCTCCACCTTGGCGAGCTCAACCACCGCGGGGGGCGTGCGGTTGTACGACCACGGAGTCGTTTAGTTTGCCGGGGGATTTGAACGCAGTTTTGTTTCCTCAAATAGATCCTCAACCAACGACGGAATAACTTGGGTTTGTTTTAATCGGGGCGGCCGGATTCGAACCGGCGACCTCTTGGTCCCAAACCAAGCGCGATACCAGGCTTCGCTACGCCCCGAAAAAAACTGACTGAATAAGCGGTGGAAGCCGCCGGGCTTATGCCCAAAGGGAGAGTATCGGGGGGCGGGCGGGGTTTGTCGAGCACGGAGCGGGGAGGGCTGTGAGCCCCTTGAAACAACCCGACTATCTTTGCCCTGTTTTCAAATAGGATTTTTTAGATCAGCGTTTGCCTGGTATTTGGCTCATATTTCAGATGCAAATAAGCCGCGTCAACAAGAGCCATGCTAGAATCCAAACTAATTTATTCTTAACTTTTTCAGTTAACCGCCACCGCGGTTGCCCTGTGGCTGGCCGCCGCCGTTCTGCGCGCCGCCGCGTTGGCCACCACCATTGCCGCCGCCCTGGCCGCCGTTGCCGAAGATGCCGCCGCCGTTGAGAATCATGTTGGTGAGGCGATTGCCGCCGCGACCCCCACCCCCGCCGCCGAAGCCTCCACCGCCCCCGCCGCCACCGCCGCCCGGCGCGCCACTGGCGGCGAGGGCGAAGCCGAGGCGCATGGCCTGGCGCTGGGACATGTTCTGGAGCATTTGCTTTTGCTGGTCGGTCATCAAGGTGGTGTTGGCGATGAACTGGCTGCCGGCGTCGGGGTCCTGCTCGAGCATCTGGACGGCGACGAGGGTGGCGGCGCGGGAGCGGACGTCGGGGTCGGCAATGGTGCCGATCCATTGCATGGCGCTGGAGGGGTCTTCCTGGGCGGCGCGGGTGGCGAAGATGGCGACGGCACCGTCCTTGTCCGCGCCGGCGGGGAGCTGGTTGAGGAATTGGGCGGGGGCGTCCATGTCATAGGCGACCCAGGAGCGCATGGCGCTGGCGAGGAGTTCGCTGTTGGGATTGTTGCCGTTGGGATTGGCGTTGGCCTGCTGGTCCAGTTGCGCGGCCCAGGTGGCGGCGGCGACGGGGTCGCTGGCGGCCCAGGTTTGGGCGACGCGGTTGCCGAGCTGGGCGCGCTGGGCGGGGTCGGTGAGGTTGGAGATCCAGAGGGAGGCGTCTTCGGGATTGGACTGGGCCCAGCGTTGCACGAGATTATTGTAGGCCGTGGTTTGCATCTGGCCGGCGGGTAACTGGCTGAACATGGTGAGCGCTTCGGAGAAGTTGCCGGAGTCAGCGATGGCATTCGTCAGCGACTGGAGGGCGTTGTTGCGGAGCATGATGTCAGCCGGGGAATTGGTGGTGAGGTTGGCGACGGTGGCGAGGGCGCCCTGGGGGTCAGCCGAGGCGAAGCCGGAGATGGCGGCGGCGTAGCGCTGCCGCAAAGCGCCGGGAGAACCGGAGCCGGGGTTGCTGGAAAGCCAGTCGAGCGCGGCCTTGGGGTCGGTGGTGGCCCAGGTTTTCAAGGCGGAGTCCATGCCGCCTTCACGCAGGCGGGGGATGGTGACGGAGCTGTTGGCGGCAAGGAAGCCCTGGGGGTCGTTGGTGGCCCAGGCATTGATGACGGCGCCGAGGATGGCGTCGCGCTGGGTCCCGGCGGCCATGGTCTGGAGGGATTTGAGGGCGTCGGCAATTTGCTCGGGGCTCAGGCCCTTGGCCCAGGCGGCGAGGAGGTCGGCACTGGGTTTGCCCTTGGCGTTGAGGAGGTCGGCAAGGGTGATGCCTTCGGCGGAGGCGGAGAGCGCGCCGAGAGAAAGAGTGGCGCCGGTGTCCGTGAATTTAGACGGGGTGTGGCTTTTGGCGACGGTGACGGGCGTGCTTGGGAGCGTGGCGGGATTGCTGCTTTTCCCGGCCCAAAAGGCAACGCCGACAACGGCGGCGTAGAGGAGGAGGTAAACGATTTTTTTCAGGGGCGCAGCGGACGAGGGGGTGTTCATAGCTGGGGGTGGGTTGGGGGTAACTACGGCCATACTGGACAGCCTCAATGCACGCGCACCGAGGCTGCGGGCCCTTTCAGGCCCCAAGTTAAATTAACGAGAATGCCGGAAGCAAGTCCCATGCGGCGCGGGATAAGTCGAGGCGAGTGCATGGCTATGAAATTTTATCCACAAGTGATTTTAATGATTTTTCAGAGCGACGTGATCGCGAGCCGAGGTGATAAACGCGCGGGCTTAGCCTCCGCCAGCGCCACCACCACCGCCAAAACCACCCCCGCCCCCGCCACCAAAGCCGCCGCCGCCGCCACCACGACCGCCCCCGCCGCCGTGGAAACCGCCCT